>JAMOVV010000108.1 GCA_027067385.1 Desulfarculaceae bacterium | reverse complement strand
GCTCGGCCCACTAAACAACTAACCCAGCAGCAGGCTGCTGCACCCGTATGGGCCGGGGCGACCTTCTACGGGCCAGCGTTATCATTCAATTACCGCCGGTATAGAGATGGCGGGTAATTCCAGGTTATCGTTTCAGGCGAGCCAAGAGGGGGAGTTTTATAAAGCCAAACCGACCCGACCTAAAAGAACGCGGGAGCGTAGAAGGCCGAGTGACGAGCCCGCGACCGTTGGGACTTGGACCCATACGGGTGTGCAAGCATTGCACCGACCTTAAAGAACGCGCGAGCGTAGCAGGCCGAGTGACGAGCCCGCGACCGTTGGGACTTGGACCCATACGGGTGTGCAAGCATTGCACCGATCTAAAAGTCGGCCCCGAGCGGAGCAGAACGGGCGACGAGCCTTGAACGTATCGGACTTGGACCCATACGGCAGCACAGGCACTGTGCCCCACTATGGGTGTGCAGGCACTGCACCCCACTACGGGTGCACAGGCATTGCGCCTCGTTTGTCGGGGGTAAGGGTCATGCCCTGGAGAAAGGGGTTGTCCGATTGGCGCCAGGTATCGGCGGCGGACAGCAGGTAGTCCGGACGCCGGCCCCGTTGCCAGCCCGGCATACCGCCGCGCCATACGTAATCGATGAGCGCTTGGGCGCTTTGCAGGTCAAAAACCACCGAGTCGATGGCCAACTCGCGCCGGCCGGGGTCGGCCGACACCTCCCACTGCTCCGGCCGGCCATAGCGCCCGGCCAGGGCGGCCACCTCTTCCGGCGGGGCCAGGCCGTCAGGCTTTTGGCGAAAGCCGCCGGGGTCCTCGGGAAAGGGCCAGCGGCGATATAGCTCGCCGATGAAGCCGACGTAGCGGCGCCCGGCGATGGCCCCTTGCAGGTCGCCCAGGGCCTTGGCCCCGGCCATGCGCCAGCCGGCCAGCCGGGCGGCAAAGATCGAGTCGGCCTTGGTGCGGGCCAGGTCGGTTACCAGCTCGCAGAAATCACGGCACCAGAAAACCCGGTCTTGCAGCAGTAGCAGGTGGGTCTCGATGTGAAAAAAACCAAAGGCCACCGCACCGTGGCTCTGGCTGTAGAATCCCAGCGGCACGCCTCAACCCTCACTCACGCATAAAAACGCCCCCACCGGGGCGGGTTAGACCTCGAACCACTCGCTGAGCTTGGCCACCAAGAGCGGGGCCGAGCGCTCGCTGATGTTAACGGCGTCCTGCTTGCGGTAGAATCCGCCCATCTTGCGGTAGCGGCGCAGGGCCGCCTTGGGCTTGTTCCACTCGCCGGTCTTGTTGTTGCGGTCGCGGTAGCGGAAAAGCACCGTGGCCCAGACACCCCGCTGGATCACCACCTTCTCCAACTCCTCGACCTTCACCTCGCCGTTCTCTTCGTATTGTATGGTCAGCTCTTCAACATCCGATGACACTACGCTTACTCCGGCTAACTTGGGTGAGCTTGGCGATTGGACCGCCGTCCTGCACGACCGGCCCTGCTTTTTCTTATCCTCTTTTCCCCCCCATTACCAGGCCCAAGGCTTGGGCTGCCGTATAGGTCCAAGTCCCAACGGTCGCGGGCTCGTCCCCCGCCATCCTTCGCTCCCGCGTTCTTTTAGGTCGTGTCGGTTTCACTTAATAAATAATCGTCTTTGCGAGGAGCCGGCAGGTGACGAAGCAATCTTCCTTTTCCCGCCCAATGCTTGGGCTCCCGTATAGGCCCAAGTCCGATGCGCTCAAGGCTCGTCCCCCGCCCTGCTACGTCCGAGACCGACTTTAAGGTCGGGTCGGGTTGGCTTTATAAAAAATCGTCTTTGCGAGGAGCCGGCAGGCGACGCGGCAATCTTCCTTTTCCCGCCCAAAGCTTGGGCTGCCGTATAGGTCCAAGTCCGATGCGCTCAAGGCTCGTCCCCCGCCATCCTGCGCTCCCACGTTCTCTTAGGTCGTGTCGGTTTCACTTAATAAATAATCGTCTTTGCGAGGAACCGGCAGGTGACGAAGCAATCTTCCTTTTCCCCCTCTTGGCTCGCCTGAAACGACAACCTGGAATTACCAGCCATCTCTATACCGGCGGCAATTGAATGATAACGCCGGCCCGCAGAAGATCGCCCCGGCCCATTCGGGTGCCGAGGCACTCGGCCCCATTTGGGTGCCGCAGCCTGCGGCCTAGTGGAAGCGGGCCTTGTCGGCCTCCAGGGCGTCGACGATGGCCGAGCCGATCTGGGGCAGTTTCCAGAGGATGCGTTCCCAGCCGGGCAGGTGCCGGATCTGCAGGGACTCATCTTTCAGCCGCTGTTCCACCGCCAGGATGGTCTTTTGCAGCCCTTGCTCCAGGTAGGGCTGGAACTCGTCAAAGCTGGCGGTGAAGCGCAGGAGTTTTTCGGCCGCGTGGGTGGGGCTGGTGAGCACGTCGCCGGTCTGCACAATAGCCCGGCTCAGCACCTGGTAGACCATGCTCTCCTCGGCGTCGCGGTCGTAGGTGAGGGTATTGAACTCGCAGTTATCGGAGTATTTCTTGATGATGTCCTCGGCGATGGACTCGTAAGTGAGTGCCAGGTCGCGGAAGAATTCCTCGCCCACCTCCAGGCCCTCTTCCACGATGAGGGCGTGCAGCAGGGTGCTGATGATATCCAGGGCCATGCGGTGCAGGCCGCGTTCCGGGTCTTGCTTGGATACCCGCTGGTGCTTGTGGTCGAAGTTACCCCGGGTGAACTCCACCTGGGCCACCATGGGCGCCTTGCGGAACACCTCGATGAGGGTGAATATCTCCACTCCCCAGTCCAGGGCGTAGCGCATGCGCCTGAGCAGCTCCATGTCGATCACCACCTCGCCGGAAAGTTGGTAGTAAAAGCTCAGCAGGAAGTCGATGATGCGCATCATCTTTTCTTCGCGGCTCTCGCTGAACTTGCGTTTGAGCGAGATCAACAGGGGGTCCAGCAGGAGCCGTTTGACCCGGCCGTACATGCGGTTGCCGTCCCACCGGGCGTAAAAGGCCTTGGCAAATGGGTAGTTATGGGCCAGCACCGGGAAGAAGAGCCGGTCCAGTTGGTTGCGGCGAAAGGTGCGGATGTCGGCGTCCAGGAGCCCCACGCAGGTGGCCCCCAGGGCGATGGCCACCCCGAAGCCCATAAATACGTTGCGGCCCTTGCCGCGGCGCGAGAGGTCGAAGCCGGAGTCTTGCAGGGTCTGGTAAATCTGGCTCATGGCCGGGCCGTCGTTCCACTGGATGACGTAGTTAGTCAGGCCGTTGCGCTTGAGAATCTCCAGGCACAGGCGCACGTCGTCTTCGGTGGCCGCGTCCAGGCCGAAGATGACGTGGGCCAGGTATTCGGCCTCGGCCAGTTGGGACACGATGTTTTCAAAAATGGGCAGGTTCTCGGCATTGTTGAACTCGCTGGCCAGGGCGGGCACGATGAGTACCGGCTTTTTCCAGCGGGCGCTCATCACCAGTCGGGTGCGAAGATCGGACTCCCGGTTGAGCAGGTAGTAAGTAGTTACCCGAGAATGGGTCTGGGCGAAGCTTGGCATGCGGGTCTCCTTGCGGTTGCCTCGGTGGGTCTTGGTAGCTGGGCCGACAGGGGCTTTCCCCGGTTTTATTATGCCCGCCGAGCGCTCCTGGGTCCAGGCCGCACCGCCAGGTTTCCCACCATCACGTCGCGCCCGGGCAATCACGATTTTTAGGCATATCGGTGATACGCGGCGGGGCAGGGCCACGCCTCAGCCGGCAGCGCGCGAGGCTCGGGGTCAGCGACCCTCGCCTCGCGGCGGGCCGTCCCTGGCCCCCGTGACCCGCTTTTGAGCCCCGCCGGGCCTACTCGCCTCCAGGGTACCGGCACGGGTTATCGCCTGGCTACCAAACCGGCGGGTAAGTTCATCCTCAGCCGTTTCTAATGCCCCGGCCCGGAAACCACCGGCCGGCGCAAACAGCTCGCCGGGGCCCCGGTTGGTGGAGTTCAGCCCGCTCACCCCCACCCCGATGAGCCGAAACGGCCCGACCGACCCGTAGGCCGCCAGCAGCTCGCGGGCCGCCGCGTGGATCGTCTCGGTGCGGTCGGTGGGCCCCTTCAGGCGGCGGCGGCGGGTGACTGTGCGGTGGTCGGCGTGCTTGAGCTTCAGGGTGACCGTGTGACCGGCCAGCCCGGCCGCCCGCAGGCGGCGGGCCACCTTTTGGCACAGGGCCAATAAGTGGGCCGCAAGCTCCCGGCCCTTATGCAGGTCCTGGCTAAAGGTCAGCTCGTGGCTCAGGCTCTTCACCTCGCGGCCGGTACCCACCCCCACCGGGTCTATGCCGTGGGCCAACTCCCACAACCGCCGGCCCAGGGAACCCAGGACGCGCTCCAGCCGCTCGGCCCCCAGGGCGCGCACGTCCACCAGCCTGCGCAACCCCAGCTCGGCCAGGCGCCCCTGGGCCCGCGGCCCCACCCCGGATATCTCCTTTAGCAGTACCGTCTGCAAAAAAGCCTCCAGCTCCTCAACCACCGTGAGCCCGTCGGGCTTGTCGCGCTCCGAGGCGATCTTGGCCAAAAACCTCAGCGGCGCAATGCCCACCGAGCAGGTCAACCCGGTACTCTCGGCCATGGCCGCCTTGATGGCCCGGCCGGCCTGGGGAGCCGGGCCCCACAGCCGCTCGGTGCCGGCCAGGTCCACGAAGGCCTCGTCCACCGATATGGGCTCCACCAGGGGGCTGAAGCGCCGCAGGGTATCCATCACCACCCGGCTCACCTGGCGGTAACGCTCCATGCGCACCGGCACGAAGACCGCCCGGGGGCAGAGCCGCCTGGCCTGGAACATGGGCATGGCCGAGCGCACCCCGTGGGCCCGGGCCTCGTAAGAGGCCGCCGAGACCACCCCCCGCTTGCCCCCGCCCACCACCAGGGGACGGCCGGCCCACTCGGGATGGTCAGCCGCCTCCACCGAGGCGTAAAAGGCGTCCATGTCCACGTGGGCGATCACGCCGGCGCACCCGGGCGCCACCGGCGGGCCGACCGGCGCGGTTGTTCAATTTGAAGGCCAAGTGTTCGAACGATGTTAAAGACTTGCATAGCTACGTCAATCATGCTAGCTTGCGCATGTTTTTTATAGGCGGAAAAAAAACACGCAGCGAGGCATCGATGATCGATCTCCCCGAGGATTCCAACCCGAGCAGTCGGCCGGGCGCGCGGAACCTCCAATGCCCATACTATATCTTCTGCCTGGACATCGCGGCGGCCAACATGTGGCCGGATTTCACCTGTGACTACTGTTTCTACCGCAAGATCAAAGAAGACACCCGCATAGAAGAACTGGACCTGTGCGCGCCCGGCTGGGAGGACATCTGGGGCGGCTCCGGCTAGGGTCGGGCGGCCCCTACCCGCCGGGGAACCAGCGGCCGCAGGCCTCCTGCAACCAGGGGTGCACCTCCTGGGAGCCGGCCACGATATCACCGCGCCACAGGGCCCGGTGGCCGCCGTCAAAATCACTCACCTTGCCGCCGGCCTCCTGGACCAACAAAATGCCGGCGGCCATGTCCCACGGTTTTAGCCCCAACTCCCAAAAGCCCTCGGCCCGGCCGGCGGCCACGTAGGCCAAGTCCAGGGCCGCCGCCCCGGCCCGCCGCACCCCGGCCACCTGGCCGAAAAGCTCGGCAAATAGCTCCAGGTAGCGGCCCAGCCGTTCCTTGTCGCGAAAGGGAAACCCGGTGAGCAGCAGGCTGCGGCCCAGTTCATCCTGGCGGCTTACCCCCACCGCCCGGCCGTTTAGGGTGGTCCCCTGGCCCCGGGCGGCGGCGAACTCCTCGCCCCGGGTCACGTCGCGCACCACCCCCGCCGCCGGCTGGCCGTCCACCAGCGCGGCCACGCTCACGGCCACCTGCGGAAAGCCGTGTATGAAGTTGGTGGTGCCATCCAAGGGGTCTACCACCCACAGCACCCCCGCCGCGCCGCCGGCCGCCTGGTAGTCGCCGGCGCCCTCCTCGGCCAAAACGGCGTGGCCCGGGTGGCGCTCGGTGATAACCGCCAGCACCGCCTCCTGGGCCGCCAGGTCCACCTCGGTGGCAAAGTCAAAGGCCGCCTTGTTTCGCACCGTCTCCGCCCGGCCCCAGCGCTCCAGGATCACCTCCGCCCCGGCGGCGGCGGCCCGGCGGGCGGTGGCCAGCAGTTGGGTCTCCATGGATTTTTTCTCCCTCCCGAGGACTTGCTCCGGCTAAGGGCTTCGCAAAGCAGATCATAACATGCTATAAGGTATCGGGAACTCGGTTTAGCCCCGGCGCGCCGCTTGGCCGCGGGCGCCCGCGGCCAAGCGAACCGGAGATGGCCGCCGGCCCGCAGCAAATCACGCAGACCGGTAACCGGCGACTGGAGCAGGCAAGACAGAACCGATCGCCGGCGTACAGTAACTCACGCGGAAGCGACCGTGCATCCAGAAACAAGCCACCAGCAACAACCACCGGTCCCGCGCATCATACCTCGGCGCGAGCACAACCTCAGCCGTAAGAACATCGACCCCGACGCGCTGAAGGTACTCTATCGCCTGCACCGGCACGGCTTCAAGGCCTACCTGGTGGGCGGCAGCGTGCGCGACCTGCTGCTGGGCCGCCGGCCCAAGGACTTCGACGTGGGCACCGACGCCCGGCCCAACCAGGTATACAAGCTATTTCGCAACAGCCGCATCATCGGACGCCGCTTCCGCCTGGTGCAGGTATTTTTCCGCGGCGGCAAGATCATCGAGGTGAGCACCTTCCGCCGCGCCGCCGACCCCGACAGCGACGAGGTGCTCGGCTCCAACAACACCTTTGGCACCGCCGCCGAAGACGCCATGCGCCGCGACCTCACCATCAACGCCCTGTTCTACGACATCGCCGACTTCTCCATCGTCGACTACGTCGGCGGCATGGAAGACCTGCAAAACCAACTGGTGCGGGCGGTGGGCGACGCCGATGTGCGTTTCCACCGCGACCCGGTGCGGGTGCTGCGGGCGGTGCGCCACGCCGCCCGCATCGGCTTCACCCTCACCCGGGACACCCGGGCGGCGGTGAACGAGCACCGCCGGGAGTTTTCCCTCTGCCCCACCAGCCGCATCCGCGACGAGCTGATGCGCGACCTGCAGGGCGGCTCGGCCGCCAGTTGGCTGGATTTGGCCCACCGCACCAAGGTGCTCTACAGCCTCCTGCCCACCCTGGAGGACTACTACGGCCGGGGCCCCGGCGCGGCCAAGCGCCGCGGCCAGGTCATCGAGCTGATGGCCAAGGTGGACCAGGCCGTGGCCCAGGGACAGCCCTACCCCGACGCGGTGGTGGTGGCCGCCCTGTTCTGGCCGGCCCTGGTGCACAAGGCCAAAGGCCTGGAGCTGCCCCCCGGCCGGGCCGGGCGGGTGACCTGGGGCGGGTTCGTGCGTGAAAACCTGCCGGCCCTGGCCCGCCCCGTGGCCTTTGCCAAGCGGGTGATGGAACGCGCCTGCCAGACCAGCGCCCTGATGGCCCCTATGCTGCAAGAAAGCCCCGGTGACCGGCTGCCCAAGAAGATCACCGACAAGGGCTATTTCCCGGACGCCTGCCTGCTCGGAGACCTACTGGGTCTCAACCTCCGGGCCATGGCCGGCCACGGCCAGGCCAAGACCAAGCCGGGCGGGGCCAAGCGCCGCCGGCGCCGGCGGCGTCCCAACCGGCGGCGCCGCAGGCGTCCCCCGGCAAAATCCAACCAGGCCAACTCCACGGCTTCTTGAACCGATCAGCTACCGGCGGAGATGATCCATGGCCCAACCACCTGATTTCAACGACCCCAACCAGCCGCAGAATATCCCCCAGCAGCTGATGAAGGTGACCGCCGAGCTGGGCGATCGCACCGCCATGCGCTACAAAAAGTTCGGCCTGTGGCACGATATCTCCTGGCGCCAGTACGCCGAAAAGGTCCGCCACACCTGCCTGGGCCTCTGTGCCCTGGGGCTTAAGCCCGGCGAAAACGTGGCCATCATCGGCGACAACTGCCCCCAATGGCTCTTCACCGACATGGGGGCCATGTCCGCCGGCGGGGTCACCACCGGTATCTACGCCACCAACTCGGCCGCAGAATGCGCCTACATCCTGCAGCACTCCGAAGCCAAAATCTACGTGGTGGAAAACGAAGAACAACTGGACAAGGCCCTGGAGGTGCGCGACCAGTGCCCCAAGCTCAGTAAGATCGTGGTCATCGACACCGAGGGCCTGCGCCACTTCTCCGACCCCATGGTCATGGACTTCGAGGAACTGCTGGAGCTGGGTCGCCGCACCGACAAAGAACAACCAGAGCTATTCGAACAACGCTTGAACCTGCGCGGGCCCCAGGACCTGGCCCTGCTCATCTACACCAGCGGCACCACCGGACCGCCCAAGGGGGCCATGCTCAGCCACGCCAACGTCATCTGGACCACTTGGTCGCTCTCCGAGGCCATCCCGGTCTACCCCGAAGACGAAACCCTGTCCTTCCTGCCGCTTAGCCACATCGCCGAACGAATGTTCAGCGTGTACATGCCGCTACAGTTCCACTACACCATCAACTTCATCGAAAACGTCGACACCGTGATGGACAACATCATCGAGGTCTCGCCCACCTTGATGTTCGCGGTGCCGCGTATCTGGGAAAAATACTACAGCGCTATCTTCATCAAGATGAAGGACGCCACCTGGTTCAAACGCACGGTCTTCGGCCTGGCCCTCAAGATCGGCCGCAAGTATGCTGCCGAACGCCTGAGCCCCCAAGGCGCCGGCGCGCTCACCAAGCTGCTGTTTTCCCTGGCCCACCTGGCGGTCTTCCGCAAGCTAAAGGAACGCCTGGGCTTCGAACGCCTGCGCCTGGCCGTGAGCGGCGCGGCCCCCATCAGCCCGGACGTACTGCGCTTCTACCACTCCCTGGGCATCCCCCTGCGCCAGGTCTACGGCCAAACCGAGGGCACCGGCCCCACCGCCATCCACACCGGCGACCTCATCGAGGCCGGCAACGTGGGCCCCAAGATTCCCGGCAGCGAGCTCAAAATCGCCGACGACGGCGAAATACTCACCAAGGGCGGCCACGTCTTCCTGGGCTACTACAAGAGCCCCGAGGCCACCGCCGAAACCATCGTGGACGGTTGGCTCTACTCCGGCGACGTGGGCGAGCTCGACCAGCGCGGCTACCTCACCATCACCGACCGCAAGAAAGACCTGATCATCACCTCCGGCGGTAAGAACATCGCCCCCCAGAACATCGAGAACCAGCTCAAGTTCAGCCCCTATATCAACGACGCCGTGATGATCGGCGACAACCGCAAGTTCCCCAGCGCGCTCATCTTCATCGACGAAGACAACGTGGTGAAGTTCGCCCAAGACAACAAGATACCCTTCACCACCTACGCCTCGCTTACCCAGGCCAAGGAAGTCATCCAACTGGTGGCCTCCGAAATCGCCGAGGTGAACAAGTCCCTGGCCCGGGTGGAGCAGATCAAGCGCTTTATCATCCTGCCCAAGAAGCTCCTGGAAGAAGACGGCGAGGTCACCCCCACCATGAAGCTCAAACGCAAGTACATCAACGACACCTACGCCGAGCTCATCGACTCCATGTACAAGGGCGGCGGCAACCCCGTTTAGGCCGCAGGCTGCGGCTGCCGTATGTACCAGCCGTCGTCCTCGCAAGTGTTCCCTTATCATGTGGCGTGCCGCCACAGCCATATGGGCCGGGGCCATCTTCTGCGGGCCGGCGTCATCATTCAATTGCCAGAGGCAAAACAAAACCGACCCGACCTAAAGTCGGTCACGAGCGCAGCAGGTGGGGGGACGAGCCTGGAGTGCACCGGACTTGGACCTATACGGGAGCCCAGGCACTGGGCCCGTATGGGCCGGGGCCATCTTCTGCGGGCCGGCGTCATCATTCAATTGCCAGCGGTATAGAGATGGCTGGTAATTCCAGGTTGTTGTTTCAGGCGAGCCAAGAGGGGGAAAGGGAAGTTTGCTTCGTCGCCTGCCGGCTCCTCGCAATGACGTCTATTTTATAAAGCAAAACCGACCCGACCTTAAAAGAACGCAGGAGCGCAGCAGGTGGGGGGACGGGCCTGGAGCGTACCGGACTTGGACCTATACGGGAACCCAGGCACTGGGCCGCAGGCTGCGGCTGCCGTATGTACCAACCGTCGTCCTCGCAAGTGTTCCCTTATCATTCAGTTGAAAATGGTTCGTTTGGGATTGAGACTTTAATTTAATAGCGGAGCAGGTGGGGGGACGGGCCTACCAGCCTTAGGACTTGGACCCATGGGGGAGCACAGGCCCTGTGCGCCAACCTTCGGCCGCGCGGTCCAGGTCGGGCGCCAGACGCTCGGGTGCCACCTGGCGCATGGCCGCCAGCATCTCCCGCTTGATATCCTTCAGCGCCGGCTCAAACAGGGTCACCTCACCCCCGGCGGTCTTGATCACCAGCTTGGTCTGCAGCTTGCGCGGCAATGCCGTGTCGCCGTGCACCTTCACCAGGTGGGTGTCGGTCAGCCCAATGCCCTCGATCTCCTCCCAGGGAATGAACCGCGACCGGCCCGGGCCGTGACGGGTGAGCCCCTCGGCGGTGACCTCCAGGCTCTGGGTGGCCGAGTTGCAGGCAAACCCGGCCAAGATGGCCAGGGCCGGCAGGTACATCAGGCCCGTAACCGCGACCACCGCCTCGTCGTTTAAAAACGAGCCCACCCCGAACCACTGGACCGCCAGCCAATCCAGCAAGATGAACGACCCCATGCCCGTAAAGGCCACGATGATCAGGTCAACCAGAATGGCGCTCCAGGTGGGGCTGACGTTGAAACCCGGCCGCTTCTTGTACTGCCCGGCCATCACCCACACCCCGGCCAGCAAAAGCACCCCGGCCGCTACCATGCGCCCCAAGGCCAGCCCCTCGATCAGTACAGGACCGGCCCCGGCCATACGCGCCTCCAGCGGGGCCGGCCGGTAGTCGTTAAACGGACCGACGGCCAGGGCCAGGGCCGTGCCCAAGAAAAAATAACCGACCAGCCTTCCCCAAAACCGACCCACTGCCTGTCCTCCTTTGCGCCGGGTTGACCCACCGGGCCACCATACTACAAATCGTCTCTGTGTCGTAGGGTCAATGGGAATCGGCGGGGCCTGCCGCCTCAGGCGCGCTCCTGGGCCGCGGCCACCGCCGGCGGCAACAACTCCAGGGCCGGCCGCGGCAGGGCAAAGGCGGCCCGGTGCAGGGCCGGGGTGTAGTGGCCCAGGGGACCCAGGGCGGCCACCCGGTCCGCGTCGGGCGCGGCCAGGGGATCGGCCGCGTCGCCGCAGATGGCAAAGCCGATAACCCCGGTGTTGTAGGTGGGCACCACGGTGAGGTAGTACAACGCCGTGGCGAAAAGCCCGGGCAAGAATCCGAAGACCCGCTCGATCAGCTCGGGGTAGATGAAAAAAGACTCCATCTGGGAGCAGACCAGCCCGCCGGGGGCCAGGGCCTTTTTGATGCCAGCGTAAAACTCCGCCGTGTAGAGCACCCCGGCCGGCCCCTCGGGGTCCGAGCTGTCCACCAAGATGACGTCATAGGGCCGGTCCACCGAGCCCACAAAGGCCGCGCCGTCGGCCAGGTGAACGCGCACCCGGGGATCGCCCAGCCCGGCGGCCAGCTCCGGCAGGTGCCGCCGGGCCGCCTCGATCACCTGGCCGTCGATCTCGCACAGGTCCACCCGCTGTACCGAGCCGTGCCGCAGCACCTGGCCCACCGTGGCCCCGTCGCCGCCGCCGATGACCAACACCCGCCGCGGCTCCGGGTGGCTCAGCAAGGGCACGTGCACCAGCATCTCGTGATAGCCCGCCTGGTCAAACTCGCTCACCTGGATGCAGCCGTCTAAGATCAGCACCTTGCCCAGCCGGCCGGCGCGCACCACCGCCAGGTCTTGGTACTCGGTGCGCCGGGCCTCCAGCACCTCGTCCACCGCCACCGCCAAACCCAGGTGATCACCCAGGTCGGGCATGTCTAAAAACACCTCGCCGGCGGCGGGCATGCGGCTGGGCTTGATCACGGCCACTACCGAAAGCTCCTTCAGTTGTCCAGGGCCGGCCGGTCACCGGCCGAAGGCTTATGCTTGATCCGCTGGGGTGGCAGGTCAAGAGCCCCACGCGACAAAACCATCTTTTGGATGTGGTCGGCCCCCAACCCTCGCCGCAGGTGCTCGGTGGCCGCGTCCATGTCGATCTCGTCGCCGCAGGTGAAGATGTCCACCGCGGCGTAGCCGTATTCCGGCCAAGTATGTATGGAGAAATGCGATTCGCTGATTATCACCACCCCGCTCACCCCTTGGGGCGCGAACTGGTGGAAAAACGGCTGGATCAGGGTGGCGCCGGAGACCTCCACCGCTGAAACCATTATGCGGCTCACTACCTCGGGATCGTCGAGGATATCAGCCGGGCAGCCTTGCAGCTCCAAGATCAGGTGGGTCCCCAGGGACTTCATCTCCTCGCCCCCTTTCTTCCCCCAAAGCTCCCGGCGCGGCCGGGACCTTGCGAAACCTCCCCGGCGACCCTCCCAGGGCTTGCGGCCACTTAGGGATGGACGCCGGTGGCAAGGGGGCGATGACGGCGACGGCTCGCCGGCCGGGGCGGCAGATAAGCCCCAGGCCGCGCGCCGGGTTCACCGGCATCAGGCCGAATACAAGCTGGTCAGCCTAACTGGCTGTGTACACTTTGCAAACAACCCGCCCGCCGGCGATCCGACCGGGCCGGGTCGACGGCGGGGGGCCGGCACATGGCCCGCCCCCTTGTGTTCAATGGTCAATGATTTCAAGCGCCCAACCCGTGGGCGCATGCGCGCCGCCAGCCCGGGACCGGGCACCTACCCTTCGCCCCTGTCTCCTGCTCCCTGGCCGCCTCGCGCCGCTAAAAAAATGGCTAACTGCTGATATCTAAATCATTTCAGCCGGCCCGTCAAGGCAATGACCGTCCTTTTTGCCGTCCCGCGGTCGTCCCGGCCGCGCCCAATTATCCCAGTTGACTGTAACCCCCCCAAAGTGCATACTAATGGTGTTGAAAACCCCTTTTTGTCGGAGTTGCAGACATGACCCTCACCAAAGCAGACATTGTCGCCAATGTTTATGCCAAGGGCATGCTCACCAAGGCCGAGGCCTCGCAATCGGTCGAGGCATCCCTGGCCTTGATCAAGAACGCGCTGGCCTCTGGCGAAGAGGTATTGGTAAGTGGATTCGGCAAGTGGTCGGTCCGCCACAAGGCTGAACGGCGGGGACGCAATCCCCAGTCCGGCCAACCGCTCATCCTGCCGCCGCGCAAGGTCGTCACCTTCCGCCCCTCCCGGGTGCTCAAGGCCAAGGTCCAGGTGAAAGACCAGGACCAGGCCGCCCCGGCGGCCCAGCCCCAGGAGAAGGAATCCTCTGCCGGCGAACCTGCCTCCAAGCCCTCGGTGATCCGCAAGGGCTACTTCTAGGAGGCAAGGAGCCGAGTAGCAGGGTCGGGCGATAGCCCATGGGAGGACCATCAGGCGGGGTCCAGCCAAGTACACGCAAACGGACCGAGTAGCAGGGCCGCCGGGGACCAGGGGGCCACATGGGGGGCCACATTGGGGGCCACATTGGGGGCATCCGGGCGGGGCCGTTAAAGGTCAGGGCGAAGAGCTACGAGGGCGCGGCAGGGGCGCAGCAGGTGGGCTGAACAAGGGGGCTGAGCAAGCGAGCTGAGCCAGGGGGCGCAGCCAGCGGGCCGCGGCGGAAAGGCCGGCCGGAGTAGGTTCGGCTCATCAAAGCAATAGGCAACTTGGCAATAGGCAACTCGAGGGCCGGTCGCGGCCCTTTTTCATTTAACGGCCCGCGGGCCGGCAAAGAATAATCAACCGTTATGAACCAGTCCCCGACCAACCCCGACAACCCGCCGCGCCTGGCGGTGCTCAGCGACCTGCACGGCAACCTCAGCGCCCTCACCGCGGTGATCGAGCGCTTAAAGCAGATCAAGCCCCAGGCGGTGGTGGTGCTCGGCGACCTGGTGGGCTACCTCTGCCGGCCCAACCAGGTGGTGCGTACGGTGCGCGACGCCGGCTGGCCCTGCCTGCAGGGCAACTACGACCTGGCCGTGCTCACCGGCGGGTCCGCCGGCGTGGATAAGTACCTCAAGCCGGGCATCGGCCCCGAGCCCCGCGCCGTCTTCGACTGGAGCGATAAGCGCACCAACCAGGCCAGCCGGGACTACCTCGGCTCCCTGCCCGGCGCCATCCGCATGTCCGCAGGCGGACTCTCCCTCCTGGCCTGCCACGGCAGCCCAACCCACGTGCGGCAATACATCTATCCCGACCACCCCCAGGACCAGCTCGATCGCCTGGTGGAAGACAGCGGGGTCCAGGTGGTGCTCATGGGCCACACCCACCGCCCCATGGTCCGCCACGCCGGCGGCGGCCTGGCGGTGAACCCGGGCAGCGTGGGCAAGCCCAAGGACGGCGACCCCCGGGCCAGCCTGGCCCTGCTGGAGCTGGGAGAAAAACCCCGCGCCGAGATTCTGCGGGTGCCCTACGACCTGGAGACCGAGGCCCGTCTGCTAACGGAAAACGGCATGCCGCCGGCGACCATCCAAAGGCTCTACGCCGGGACCTAAAGCGCCGGCCCGGCCCGGCGCAGGGGCGCAAACCATGGCCATCCACTCCCTCTGCTCGCCCACCCCGGAGTTGGCCTGCTTTGCCTGCTGCCCGCCCCTCCGGCCGCCGGGCTACGACCACCTGGACTACCGCTCCAGCCTCACCCGCCTACTTAGCGAAAACCGCGGCGCCTTCCTGGCCGGCCACCGGCCCTCCCGCGTGATCCAGGGCTTCTGGTGCCCCGGCCTGGGATTTCTAGACCCCGCCGGCCGCCGGGTAGGCTGCCTGCTGCACCCGGCCGCCAACCAAGGCCGCGACCTGCGCGGCCCCACCGGCTACCGCGACAAGTGCCACCGCGAGTCCTGCGCCGAGGCCCGGGCCTTTGACCAACTGGCGCAGCCACCGCGTACCCGGCTCATGGAGCTGTGCGCCGCCATGGACTCCTTTGTCTTCTCCAGCCGCCGGGCCAACCCGGTGATGCGCCTGCTGGCCCTGGGGCCGGCCACCGCCGCCGCCGCCGCCGAGTTGCCGGGGCTCTCGCTAGCGGAGCTCACGGCCTGGCCCTGGCTCAGCCGGGTGGACCCGGCCCTGGGCTGGCTCATCGGCCGCCTGGTCGCCGAAACCGGGCCGGAGTTGCTGCGCCGGCCGGAGCTGCATGGCGACCTGCAGCGCCTGGTCCACCGGCTGCGCCGCGCCCTGGGGCCACGGCCGCCGTTGGACCAAGGCCAGCCCCTGCACCAAGTCATGGCCGACCAGTGGCAGGCCCGCTTCTGGCGCTATGTCTTAAAACGAAACCGGGCCCTGGCCGGCCAAACCCAAACCTGGCAGGCCGCCCTGGCCGCCGCCTGCCAACACTTCCCCGCCTGATCCCGCCGTGGCCGCCCGATTGACCGTCCCCGGCCGGCCGGGCTAACATGCCACCAAAAGACATCCAACATCTCTAATCGCCGGGAGGGGGAACCAATGGGAATTTTCGACTTTCTAACGTCCACCAAGAAGCCCAAGCCAGGCACCCCGGTGCTGGGGGCCGACGAGGTGCGCCAGCGTATCCTGGAGGTGAACCGGCCCACCGCGCCCTTTCAGATCATCGACGGGACGGCCGAGGGGGTGGACCTCATCGCCGAGTGGAAGATAGTCGATGCCCAGTGGTACGAGATTTTCGCCAAGGCCGGGTTGAAGCAGGTCTTTCGCATCTACATGAAGCTCGACCCCGACAACCACCAGGTGCGCGCCTCGGACCGGGAGTACAAGGTCGAGTGGTCCGCCGGGGTGCCCTCCCTGTCGCTCAGCGCCAGCGCCTTCAAGGGGCAGAAGCAGTCGGTGGAGTTCGGCACCGCCTACGCCTTTACCGAGGAGCTGGAATTCGGCCAGGTGTACAAGTACCGCTTCTCCACCGCGGAGATGAAAAAGCCCATCCAACAGGCGGTCACCGAGTGCGGCTGGACCTACAAGGGCGTGGCCTTTGGCAAGCTCTAGCCCCGGCCCGTAATCGTACCGAGGACTGGCAGGGGTTACGGCTTGGCCATGAAGCTTATGAGATAAAAAGCGGCGCGGGCCGCCTCCAGCCTCATCAGGACCGGCCCGGTGAGCCGGTTTAGGGTCATGGAGACGATGCGTATCTCCCGGCCCTTTTCTTTTTTCAGGGAAAACACCAGGCGCTTGCCGTCGGTCGTCTTGACCTTCAGCTCGGGCTCTCCCCCGCCGCGGATTGACGATCACCACTTGAGCGCATCTTCTCTCCTGGTTTCATAGCCGGTCCCGGTGCGGCCGGGACCGGGGGAACTGGCGCATACAATCGGTGTCCACGATCTTGTCGGCCACCAGCACTACCTTTTCTGCCGCCCGCGGCATCTCGCAGCGGCTCCACTCCGAACCCAGCATGATGGCGTTGCCATGTATGTCGGCCATGGTGACCCAGAGCTGGGCGCCGCTGTGGTTCGCCATGCTTTTCTGCATAACCATGCATATTTCTTACATAACACCGCCGTTCGCCTACTCTATCTTCTACCTGAAGGGCATCGCGCCGGCCGAGGTGAAACTCACCGATATCTACCGCGGCTGCATACCCTTTATCGGGATCCAGTTCCTGGCGTGGTTGATTCTGTACCTCTGGCCGTCCATCGCCACCTACCTGCCGAACGTCATGCGCCTGGGTTAGCCCGGTTGCTTCGGCTTGAAAGCGCATGCTATAGCTGGCGGTGACGGATCAATGAGCCTACCCACTATGGCCGGGGCGGGGGCGGGAGCCGCCCCGGCCGTGACTTGCAATATAAATATCGACTATACAGGAGGTTTATCAATGGCTTATGAATGCATCTTATACGAGGAACAGGGCGAGATCGGCCAGTTGTATCTCAACATGCCCCAAAAACGCAACGCCCTGGGCCGGGCGGCGGAGCAGGAGATGATCGACTGCCTGCGCGACGCGGGCGAGCGGCACCAGGTGAAGGTGATCATCCTCGGGGCCAAGGGACCGGTCTTTTGCGCCGGCCACGACCGGGCCGAGATTCTCAACCAGCCCCTGGCCGATATCCGCCGCTTGTTCCACACCTCCTTCACCCTCATGACCACCATCCGTTCCCTGCCGCAATGCGTCATCGCCGAGGTGCACGCCATCGCCATGGCTGGCGGCTGCCACCTGGTGGCCGGCTGCGACCTGATCACCGCGGGCCGGGAAAAGGCCCAGTTCGGCATGACCGGCCTAATATACTCGTATAACTGTACAACTCCCACCGTGGCCGTGAGCCGCTGCGTGGGCCAGAAAAAGACCATGGAGATGCTCATGACCGCCAAGCTCTACAGCGCCGAGGAGTCGCGCGAGATGGGCCTGGTGAACATGGTCTTTGACGACGACGAGCTGCACCAGAGGACCCTGGAACTGGCCCAAGAGATTTGCAAGAGCTCTAAGTACGCTATATCCATGTCAAAACAGAACTATTACGCCCAGGCGGAGATGACCGAGTGGCAGGCCTACATGTTTGCCAAGGAGATGATGGCCCAGCAGGCCACCAGCATCAACGCCACCGAGGGATTTACCGCCTTTATCGAAAAACGCGACCCCAACTGGAACGACGACTCCTTCTAGGATTCGCTAAAATCACCTGTAATTACAATATCGTTTGGTGAACCCCGGCGGGGAGCCCGGCCGCCTGCTGATGATGCACCAGATGGAATGCCAGGGCGAAGAGGTTCACCGCCTGCGCGACGAGATGTCCTCGCTGGTGGAAAACTCCTACGACGGCATCATCATCGCCGACCACGAGCGGATACTACAGGTCAACGCCAGCTTCGGCCGCATAACCGGGGTGGTGCCGTCTTTGCTTATCAGCAAGTGTATCAATGAGTTAGACTCCCCGCGCCACGTCTGCCTGGCCGCGGTGCAAGAGATCATCCGCATCACCTACCACCACAGCAAGCCGCTCACCCTGCAACGCCGGCTGCGCAGCGGTAACGAGATATTCATCACCTGCTCCCGGTGTTCAACCGCAACTCCCAGGTGGTACGAGTTGTACTCAACATTCGTGATATCACCGAGTTGCATAGCCTAACCGACCAGACCAGCAAGCTCACCATCCTCTGCCGGGAAACCGACGACCCCCAGGGAGACCAGCACGCCGCGCTGCAGGGTATCGTAATGGAAAGCCGGCCCATGAAGCGCCTGCTGGAGCTGGTGATGCGGGTGTCCCAGGTAGAGTCCATCGTGCTCCTGCAGGGCGAAAGCGGGGTGGGCAAGGACGTTATCGCCCGCTTGATCAAGCGTTTAAGCCCCAGGGGCGACAAGCCCTTCGTGGCGGTCAACTGCGGGGCCATCCCCGAGGCCCTGCTGGAGAGCGAGTTTTTCGACTATGAAAAAGACGCCTTCACCAGCGCCGCTCGGGGCGGCAAACCCAGGCTCTTCGAGCAGGCCAACGGCGGTATCCTATTCCTGGACGAAGTGGGATAACTTCCCTTTAATCTGCAGGTTAAGCTGATCAAGGTCATCCAGGACCGGAGCTGCCGCCGCCTGGGCGGCGTGCGCAACATCGACCTGGACCTGCGCATAATCGCGGCCACCAACCGCGACCTGCGCCAGATGGTGGCCGACAGCCAGTTCCGCGAAGACCTGTTTTATCGCCTCTACGTGGTGCCCATGGATATCCCGCCCCTGCGGGAACGCCGCCAGGACATCCTGCCCCTGGCCCTGATGTTTCTCAATCAATGCAACAAGAAATACGGGGTTAGCCGTACCCTGGGCCACGAGCTGATGACCATCCTGGAGTGCTACGACTGGCCGGGCAACGTGCGCGGTCACCGCTTGGGGCTTGATGTTACCTTTGTATAGAGAATACAGTGGACTTGGCACATAAGTTGTAACCAAGCGATATGGGAGTGTCTAAAGCGCTACCGGATCATGAAAGGACACCTGTTGTGACCATCAAAGACCACATCACCCTCGGCGTGGGGTTCTACCCCGACTGGTGGAAACAGACCCACGATATCCTGGTGGGCAACCGCGAATACTATTACGACCCCGACTACCGGGTAGAGGTGGTCATGGTCCAGCAAAAGGCCCTGTATGAGCAGTTCGGCCATGTGGGCCTCGGCGATCCCGACCCGGCCCCCCGCCCGCTGATCACCTTTGGCATGGTGATGCTGCCGGCGGTGTTTGGCTGCGAGATCGTCTACGAAGAGGGCGCCCTGCCCTGGGCCATGCCCCAGAACCTTTCTAAAGAAGAGTGCGACCGGCTGACCAAGCCGGACCTGAGGACCGCCGAACCCATGGCCACCATGCTGCGCCAGTGCGACCACCTCAAGTCCAGGTACGGCGTGGTGGTGGGCGACATCAACCCCACCGGGGTGCAGAACCTGGCCTTGAAGCTGCGCGGCGACGAGTTTTACATCGACTATTTCGAGGACCCCGAATTTGCCCACCGGCTGCTGAAGTTCTGCGCCGAGTGCATCATCGACCTCTGGCAGTTGGTCTACCCCATCACCGGCACCGGGGCGCTGGACACCACGCCCATGTGCGACCCCAGCATCTTCTGCATCCCCAACTGCACGGTGGAGCAGATATCGGGCGACACCTACGCCGAGTTCGGCCTGCCCTACGACAACCTCATCGCCGAGCAGTGCCGGCCCTTTGGCATCCACCACTGCGGCAGCCTGGACCCGGTGGTGGAGCAATACGCCAAGGTGAAAAACCTGGTGTTCGTGGAGGCCGGCTTTGGCACCGACTTCCAGCACGCCCGCGAGGTGCTCGGCCCCGCCGTGGCCTTCAACGCCCGCATCAGCCCGGTGCTCATGAAAAACAGCGGTCCGGAGGAGGTGGCGGCCACGGTGAAGGACGCCATCGACCAGGGCGCTCCGCTAAACAACTTCTCCATCGATACCGTGGGGCTCACCTTTGGTGTGCCGGACGAGAACGTGGTCGCCGCCCTCACCACCGCCAAGCAATACGGCAAGATAACCTGACACCGGACACAATTACTATGCAAACCAAGATCAGCAGCCCCCAGCAGGAAGTGATCATCGGCGACGACCAGCCGGTGGTGATCATCGGCGAACGCATCAACCCCACCGGGCGCAAGAAGCTGGCCGCCTCCCTGGAAAAAGGCGACCTGAGCCTGGTGCAGGAAGAGGCCCTGGCCCAGGTCAAGGCCGGGGCCACCGTGCTCGACGTCAACGTGGGCATCTCCGGGGCCGACGAAGAGGCCCTGATGGTCCAGGCCCTGCAAGCGGTGGGTGAAGTCACCGAGGTGCCGCTTTGCATCGACTCGGCCAACCCCAAGGTCCTGGCCGCCGGCCTGGCGGCCTACCCGGGCAAGGCCCTGGTCAACTCGGTCAACGGCGAGGAGGCCAAGCTGGCCGAGGTGCTGCCCCTGGTGGCCCGGCACCAGGCCGCGGTGGTGGCCCTCACCATGGACGACAGCGGCATCCCGGCCGACGTGGACTCCCGCCTGGCCATCGCCGACAAGATTCTTGACCGTTGCGCCGGCGCCGGCATCCCCGCCGAAGACGTGATCATCGACCCCTTGGCCATGAGCGTGGCCGCCGACGACCAGGCCGGCCTGGCCGCGCTGACGGCCCTGCAGCGTATCCGCCAGCGCTTCGGGGTGAACCAGACCATAGGGGCCAGCAACGTGTCCTACGGCCTGCCCGATCGCCGCTCGGTCAACTGCGTGTTTTTGGCCATGGCCGTGATGTGCGGGCTCACCTGTCCCATCACCGACCCCACGGCCTGGGAGACCCGGCGCACCCTGCTGCTAACCGACTTGTTCACGGCCAAGGACGAGTTTGCCATGAACTTCATCACCGCCTACCGGGAGCAGTTCCCGGCAGAGGACTAGCCCACCTAACGCGACCGCAGTTTACAAGGAGGCCCCCATGGCAGATTTGGATGCTATCCGCCAGGCGATAATCAAGGGCAAACGCAACGACATCGTCGGCCTGGTCCAGGCCGCCCTGGACGACGGCGCCGACCCCAACGCCCTGATCAACGACTACATGATCGAGGCCATGAAAGAGGTAGGCGCCCGCTTCGAGGCCAAGAAGATATTCGTTCCCGAGATGATGATCGCCGCCCGCACCATGCAGACCGGCCTGGACGTGATCAAACCGCTGATCGAGGCCGACGGCTCGACCAAGGAAAAGCTGGGCACCGTGGTCATCGGCACCGTCTTCGGCGACCTGCACGACATCGGTAAGAACCTGGTGGTGCTCATGCTGGAGAGCTCGGGTTTCGAGGTCATCAATATCGGCGAGAACGTGCCACCTGACACCTTCGTGGAAAAGGCCCGCGAGCTGGGAGCCGACGTAGTGGGGCTTTCCAGTCTGCTCACCACCGGCGACCCCTACGTCAAAGCCACGGTGGAGGCCTTTAAGCAGAGCGACCTGGCCGACAAGGTCAAGGTGATATGTGGCGGGGCCGCGGTTACCAAGAAGTTCGCCATGGAGACCTGCGGCGCCGACGGCCACGCCGCCGACGCGGTGGACGCGGTCAAGGCCATAAAGTCCCTAATGGGGTTGAACTAAGCGATACCCTTCCCTTTCCCGGTTCATCCCCGGCCGCACCCTGCGGTCCCTGCCCCCGGTGGGCCGGCTTGGGCGGAAGATAGCGGGCGTGCTAGGCTAGGCCGATGATGATCCAGCCATCCCACATCCAGGAAGGCCCATGAGCCGCCACCGGGACCAGGCGATCGTGTTCCAGCCCATGGGCCGCCGGGCCGCGCCGGCGGCCGGCCTTAGCCTATTGGAGCAGGCCCAGGCCTGCGGGGTGATGTTGGAGTCCACCTGCGGCGGCAAAGGCGTGTGCGGCAAGTGCAAGGTGCGCCTGCAGGGACCGGCCAACCCGGCCTCGGAGCAAGAGGCAAAGCACCTGGGCGACGAGCTGGCCCAAGGCTTTCGCCTGGCCTGCCAGGCCGAGGTGGACGGCCCGGCCGAGGTGTGGGTGCCCGAGTCCAGCCGTAAGCGCCAGCAGGTTATCCTCACCTACGGCGCCGCGGCCGAGCTGTCCTGCGACCCCCCGGTGCAAGCGGTGGAGATCGAGCTGCCGGAGGTGTCCCTGGGCCGGGTCACCGGCCTGGGCGACCGTATCCAGGAGGCCCTGGAGCGGCAGTTGGGCGACTCCGAGCGCGGCGGTTGGGACCTGCCCTGGCCGGTGCTGCGCACCCTGGGGCCGGAGGCGGGCCACGGCCGGGCCCGGCTGGAGGCGGTGGTGCATTGCCGCGGCCGGGTGCTGGAGGTCTCCCCCCCGGGCGGGGCCGCCTGCCTGGGACTGGCGGTGGACCTGGGCACCACCACCATGGTGGCCTACCTGCACGACCTGCGCACCGGCCGCCGCCTGGCTACCCAGGCGGCCATGAATCCCCAGGTGAGCCACGGCGAGGACGTCATCAGCCGCATATCCCTGTGCGAGTCCCACCCCGAGGGGCTGGAGCAGTTGGCCCACCAGGTACGCGCCGGCCTAAGCGAGTTGGCCCGGGCCGCCTGCCGCCAGGCCGGGCAGGACCCCTCGCGCATCTTCGAGTGGGTGCTGGTGGGCAACACCGCCATGCACCACATCTTCCTGGGCCTGCCGCCCGGACCGCTGGCCCGGCCGCCCTACGCCCCCATGATCGCCGGCGCCTGGCTGGTGCCCGGCCGGCGCCTGGGCCTGGCCGGCGCCGGCCGGGCCGAGCTCTACACCCTGCCGGTCAAGGCCGGGTTCGTGGGGGCCGACACCGTGGCCGCCGCCCTGGCCTGCGGGGCCGACCGGGTCGAGGAGCCCACTCTCATCGTGGACCTGGGCACCAACGGCGAGCTGGTGCTGGCCACGAGACAGGCCATGCTCTGCTGCTCCACCGCCGCCGGCCCGGCCTTTGAGGGCGGGCACATCACCTGGGGCATGCGGGCCGCGCCCGGGGCGGTGCAGCGGGTGATCATCTCGCCCGGGGACCTGGAGCCGGAGCTGCAGGTGATCGGCGATGTTGCGCCGGTGGGCATCTGCGGCTCGGGGCTGGTTTCGCTGGTGAGCCAGTTGGTGGCCGCCGGGGCGGTGACCGAGTCCGGCGGCTTTGACCCGGCCCGGCTGGGGCCGCGCCTGCGCCCGGGGCCCCAGGGCCTGGAGTATGTCTTAGCCTTCGCCTCCGACGGCGGCCTGGAGCGCGACCTGGTGCTCACCCACGGCGACCTGGCCGAGCTGCAGTTGGCCAAGGCGGCCATCCACGCCGGGGTATCGATCATGATAGACGAGCTGGGGGTGGAGGCCATCGCCCGGGTGAAGCTGGCCGGGGCCTTTGGCAACTACCTCGACCCGGCCGAGGCCTGCGGCATCGGCCTGCTGCCGGGGGTCACCCCGGAGATGGTGCAGCCGGTGGGCAACGCGGCCGGCGACGGGGCGGTGATGGCCCTGCTCAGCCGTGGTGAGCGCCGGCGGGCCCGGCGCATCGCCGCCGAATTGCGCTACCTGGAGCTGGCCGCCCACCCGCGCTTCAACCAGCAGTACGTGGCCGGCATGCTCTTTCCCGCGCCCGGCCGGGCCTAGGCGGCCGGCGCTCTAGCGGGGATCATTTTTTATCGCCCAAGACCGGGGGTTGCGGCAGGTAGTCCAACTTGGGGTGGGTGATGGCGTGCCACAGGTTGCCGCGCACCTTTTTATTTTCGCGGAAAAAGTCCTCTAGCACCGCGCCCACCCGCGCCCGCTTGGTGTCCCCGGCCGAGGGACAGCAGGCCGGCTGCACCGGGAAGCCCTTGAGCGCGGCCAGGCGGCGGAGCTGGTCGGCGGCCACCAGGCTCAGGGGACGGATCATCACGATCTTGCCATCGAAAAAGGGCTGTACCGGCATCATGGTGGAGAGGTTGCCGGCGTAGAGGGCGTTGAGGAAGAAAGTCTCGAAGATATCGTCCTGGTGGTGGGCCAGGGCCAGCTTGCCGCAGCCGGCGTCCACGGTCATCTTAAACAACTCGCGCCGGCGGTTCATGGCGCAGAAGAAGCAGGGGTTCTCGCGGTTCTCCTCGCTGTGGGCCCGGGGGCCGAAGTCGGTGGTGCGCACGACCAGCTCGATGCCCAGGGAATCGCAGAACCCGCGTAGCGCCGCGGTGTCCACCCGGCCGTAGCCCATCTCCACGTGCAGGGCCACCAGGTGGTAGTCAATGGGCACCCGCCGCCGCCGCTGGTTGAGCAGCCACAAAAGGCCCAGGGAGTCCTTGCCCCCGCTCAGGCCCACGGCCACCCGGTCGCCGTCGTTGATCATGGACCAGCCGTGGATGGCCTTGCCGCACAGGCTGATGACCCGGCGCTCCAGGAACTTCACAACCTACAGCTCCAGGCTCATCCCGGCGGCCAGCGGTAAGAAGCGCTCGCCCAGGACGCGGGCCAAGATGGCGTTCATGGCCGGGCCGGTGCAGTGGCCGCTCACCAGGTGCAGCGCCGGCCGGGCGGCCAACTCCTCCAGGGCGCGGGCCTGCTGGGCCGGTGGGGCCGGACCCAGGTGGGTGCCGCCGACCAGGGCGGCGATGGGCTCGTCGCTCAATTCCTCGGCCGCCCGCAGCACGTTGATCACCCCGGCGTGAGCGCAGCCGGTGAGCACCACCGGTCCGCTGTCGCCGGCCACCAGCAGGGCCAGGTCGTCGTGAAAGGGGTCTGGCACGAGGCCGCGGGGGCCGCGCACCACCAGCCCCGGCGCCGGGCCTTCGAAGTCGGTGGTGCGGGCTATGGCGGCCAGCAGGGTGATGCCGGGCCAGGGGGAGGTGTTTTCCCGGATGAAATTAAAGCGCGCCCCCAGCTTTTCGTAGGCCTCCTGGCGGCCCAGGGGCGGGCCGATGTCATAGGCGCTGCCGTCGCCCTGGTCGTGCAGGTGGCCGGCGAAGACATCGGGGTGGCACCACAGATCGGTAACGCCGCCGCGCGCCGCCAGCAGGGCGGCCAAACCGCCGGTGTGGTCGTAGTGGCCGTGGCTCAGCACCACCGCGTCCAAGGCGGCCGGGTCCAGCCCCAGCCTCTCCAGGTTGGGCATCAGGGCGACCCCGGCCCCGGTGTCGTAGAGTACCCGCACCCCGGCGTGCTCCAGCCACAACGACAGGCCGTGCTCGCCGGCCAGGCGGCTCATGCCCACCGTGTTGTCCACCACCACCGTCAGCTTGCTCATTACCCGCCCTCCCCCTCCTGCGGCGTGTCCACCCCGGCCAGGTAAGGCTTGATATCCAGCACCGGGGTGCCGTCGATCATCTCCAGGCCCCGCACCGTGATCCGGCCGCCCTTGATCTCCACCACCCGCACCAGGGTGAGCGACAGGGGGCAGGGCCGGCGGGGGCTGCGGGTGGCCAGTACGCCGCGGGCCGGCCGGCTGCGGTCGCCGCGGGGATGCACCGTTAGCCGCACCGGGCCATCGACCCGCAGGTGGCAGATAACCCACAGGTCCTGGCCGGGCCGCAGGCCGTCGAGCCCCTCGGTCCAGGCCGGGGCGATCTCGATCACCGAGACCACCGGTTCCCCGGGCCCCTGGCGGGGGCAGTCCCGGGTGGTTTTGTAAGGTGAGCGCACCACCCCGATGGGCTGCAGGGTGACCGGTGGCGGCGCGTCAGGCATGAGACGCTATCAGAGCTTGCCAAGAATCTTGATGTCCGCGGCGGCCGTGAGGTCGGTGCGGAAGGCCTGCAGGAACAACTGGCGCTGCTGCATCAACACCTCGGCGGCCACCTCGTCGCGCCGGGCGGCCATCTCCTGCTCGCTGGGCAGCTTGCGCCCGGCCACCGCCGCGGCCACGAAGCCGTCAAAGACCTTGATCGCCTCGTCGATCACCGGCTTGTCGGCCGGGCGCAAGAACAGGGCGCGCACCAGCCCTTCGGAGCCGCGGAGTCCCTTTACGGACTCACCGCGCTTCAGCCAGCCGGTCTCGACGGCCCGCGGTTCGGCGGCCAGGGCCTTGGCCGGATCAGCGGCGGCGGCGCACTTCTTCAAAAGCGCCGTGGCCGCGGCCCGGGCTTTTTCCTCGGCCTTTTCGGCCAGGACCTTGGAGCGCACCTCCACCTCCACCTCCTTGAGGGACTTGATGCGCGCCGGCCGCTTGGCGGCGATGGCGGCCAGGAAGGCCCCCATCTTGTAGGACAGCGGCCGGGCCACCTTGCCCACGTCCATGCCGGCCAGGGCTCCCTTGATGCCGTCGGCCCCGGGCAGGGCGGGAATCTTGGCCCCGAGCACCGTCCAGCCGGTGGTGGACACCGTGGCGCCCAGCTTCTTGGCCACCGCCTCCAGGTTCATGCCCTTGCCCACCAGCTCAAAGGCGCGCTCGGCCGCGGCCAGGGCCAGGCGGCCGGCCCGCTCCTCCTCGATGGCCTTGCGGATGTCGCCGGCCACCTCGCCCATGGGGATGGTGCGCGCCGGCAGCTTCTTGGTGACCAAGACCACGTGGTAGCCGAAACGGGTACGCACCAGGCCCAGCTCGCCCTCCTTGAGGCTAAAGGCGGTCTTCTCAAAGGCCGGGTCCATCTGGCCGCGTCCAAAGAGCCCCAGGTCACCGCCCTTGGGACCGGTGGGTCCCTCGGAGTATTTCTTGGCCAGCTCGGCAAAGGTCACCTTGCCCGCCTTGGCCTGGGCCATGATCTCCTGGGCCTTTTTCTTGGCCGCCTCGGCCGCCTGGGGCAGGGCGTCGGGGGCCAGCTTGATGAGGATATGACTGGCGGCCACCTGCTCCGGCTTGATATAGCGCTTGCGCTGAATCTGGTAGATGGCCGCGATGTCGTCCTCGGTGACGTTGACCTGGGTCAGGTAATCGGCGGCAGGGAAGGTGATATAGGCCAGCTTCACCTGGGCCGGCACCTGGTAGTCGGCCTTGTGCTGCTGGTAGTAGGCGGCCAGCTCGGCCGGGGTGGCGGTGAGCCCCTTGGCGTAGTCCGCCGGCTTGCACACCACGTATACGGCCTTGATCTCGGTGAGCTTTTCCCGCAGGGCCAGCTCGACCTGCTGGTCGGTAACCTGCACCGCGCCGATCATCAGGGTGCTGAGCTTGTTAAAGAGTAGCTGGGTGCGCTGGGAGTCTTCAAAGGACTGCGGGGTCATACGGTTGCGGGCCAGCACCCGGCGGTAGATTTGTTCGTTGAAGCGGCCGCGGAGCTGGAAGGCCGGGATGGCCGCGATGTGGGCGGCCAGCTCGGTGTTGGTCACCGCCAGGCCCATGGCCTGGGCGCTCTGGGTCATCAACACCCGGTCCACCAGGGTGCTCAGGGCGCGCTGCTTGAGGTTGAGGAACTTGGCGATGGCCTCGAACTGGGGACCGAAGCGCTTCTTGGCCTCCTCCTGCAGCCGGCCCAGCTCGTCGTTGAGCTGGTAGCTGGTGATGGGCACCCCGTTGACCTCCACCAGGCGGTCGTCCTGGCCGGGGCCGTAACCGCCCATGCCAAAGCCGATGATAAAGACCAGGGCCACCACGGCCAAGAGAATTTTTATGAGCCAACTGCGGGCGTGTTTTCTCATCAAATTGAGCATCTCGGCCGACCTCCCCAGCCCTGGGATTTATGCTACTTACCTTGATACGGCGCAAAGTTAGCATGGGCCCGGTGGTTCGTCAATCTGGCCGGGGCCCGGCGGGGCTTGACGCCGGGGGCGGCCGGGGCAATAGTATCAGGCAGCGCTAAAGTGCGTATCACCCATCGCCGCCGGCCAAGATCCGGGGCGGAAAGGACACATGCCGGTGTCATGGTTTAACTCGTCGTATTCCGGCGGCCGGCCCGCGGTACCGGCCGTGGTCATGGCCGCCCTGGCCGCCCTGGTTATCCTGGCCGGCTGCGCCGCGGCCGCCACGCCGCCGCCGGCCAAGGCCCCCCGGCTGGTGCAGGTGATCGTCTTGCGGGTGATGGACGGCCACGACGCCCCGGTGGCCGGGGCCCGGGTGAAAATCCAGGCGGTGGCCGGCCGGCCGGCCCAGCCGGGCCCCTGGCGCACCGATGCCGCCGGCGAGCTGCATCTCAAGTGGCGGCCGGCGGTGGTCAACGAGACCGCCGGACTGGCCTCCAGGGACCGGGTTTTTCTGATCCAGACTAAGCTGCGCTACCTGGTGAGCGCGCCGGGGCACGTACCGGCTGGCGGCGAGATAAAGCGCCGCGACCGCCAGCAGACGGTGGCCGCGCCGCAGTTGGAGCGGCTCAACCGCCGGGCCAGCCTGAACCCGGTGTACGAGACAGTGGTGCTGCACAAGTACCGCGAGCTCCTGGGCCGGCGCCTGGCCCGCCTGGGCCTGGGCCACCGGCTGGTGAAGCGCTGCCTGGCCTTTCACCGCGACAACCAGGTGGTGGCCCGGCGGCTGGGGGCCGAGATGGCCTGGCCGACTTTTACCCTAAAGGGCAAGACCCTCACCCTGCGCCTGGATTGGCGCGGGGCCAGTTGGGAGGGCCTGGCCCAGACCCCGCTGCTGGCCCGGGTGTCTCTGAGCGCCGGGGTGCCCCTGGCCATGGTCTGCGGCGAGGAGTTGCTGCCCGCTCCCGGGGTGGCCCGGCTGCGCCTGGTCTTCTTGAGCCGCACCACGCCCCCAAACGACCCCTACGCCATCCCCACCCTCACCCGGGTGGTGCTGGCCGCCCCGGCCGCCGACTTCCTGGCCCTGGCCCGCGGCAAGCTGGCCCCGGCGCGGTTCCTGGCCCAAAATCCGCCGCGGCTGATCAAGGGTGGCCGGGAGGTGCGGCCATGACCGACGATATCCTGGCCCGGGCCCACCAGCTCTACGAGCGGGAGGCCGAGCATGTCACCCGGCTCATCGAGCAAGACCCCAACTACGCCGACCTGGTGATGGGGCTGGAGGCCATGGCCGAGCAGGCGGCCGCCCAGGGCGGCGACGGCCGGGTGCGGCGCATGGCCCAGGCCCACCGGTTGCTCCTGGATATCACCCGGGAGCACGCCTTTAAGCTGGGCTATGTCATGGCCCACACCCATCCCCGGGATGACACGCCGGAGGCCTAGGCCGCCGGCCGGCGCGGTTGACGCCCCCGGCGGCCGGTGGCTATGCTGGAGAACCCCGTAACGGTGAGGCTTGATGAAACGCCCGCAGTCCGCAGCAACCCCGCACCTGCAGATCATCGAACCGCCCGGCCGCTGGCTGTCCCTGCGCTGGGGCGAGCTGTGGGACCAGCGCGGGCTGCTGCTGCTGTTGGCCGAGCGTCACATACGGGTGCGCTACAAGCAGACGGTGTTGGGGGTGCTGTGGGCGGTGCTGCAGCCGCTTATCGCCACCTTGCTGTTCACCGTGCTCTTCGGCAACCTGCTGGGGGTACAGCGCCACCTGGCCATGCCCGGGGTGCCCTACGCCGTGTTCGTGCTAAGCGGCCTGCTGCCCTGGATGCTCTTCGCCTCCACCGTCAGCGGCGCGGCGGCCAGCCTGGTGGGCGAGGCCCAGCTCATGACCCGGGTATACTTCCCCCGGGCGGTGATACCGCTGAGCGTCATGGGCTACACCCTGCTGGACTTCCTGGTGGCCGCGGGGGTGCTGGCGGCCATGATGCTGGTGATGGGGGTGGCCCCCTCGCCCTTGGCCTGGCTCACGCCCCTGGTGGTGCTGATGATCCTGGCGGCGGCGGCCGGCTGCGGCCTGGTGCTGGCCGGGCTCACCGTGAAGTACCGCGACCTGCGCTTCGTGCTGCCCTTTGTCATGCAACTGTGGATGTTCCTCACCCCGGTGATCTACCCGGCCACGGTCATCCCGGCCGGGCTGCGCTGGCTTACGGCCCTCAACCCCATGAGCGGGCTGATCCAACTGACGCAGCGGCTGCTTTTGGGCGCGCCCTGCGCCTGGGGCGACGTGCTCATCTCCCTGGTGACCGCCACCCTGTTGTTCCTGCTGGGGTTCGTGGTCTTTTGGCAGATCGAGGACTCCTTTGCCGATATCGTGTGAGGTGTGATGGCCGCGGTGATCGAGGCGCAAAATCTGGGCAAACGCTACCGGCTCGGCGGCCAACACCAGGCCTACGCCACCCTGCGTGAAAACCTGGTGCGCTGGGCGCTTAACCCCTGGCGGCGGCGACCGGCGATGGAGCAAGCCTGGTTCTGGGCCCTGCGCGGGGTCTCTTTTGAGGTGCAGCAGGGCGAGGTGGTGGGGGTCATCGGTCGTAACGGGGCCGGCAAGTCCACCCTGCTCAAGCTCATGGCCCGCATCACCCGCCCCACCGAGGGCCGGGCCCGGGTGGTCGGGCGGGTGGGCTCGCTGTTGGAGGTGGGCACCGGCTTCCACCCCGAGCTCACCGGCCGCGAAAACATCTTCATGAGCGGGGCCATCTTAGGCATGACCCGCAGCGAGATCAAAGAGCGCTTCGAGTCCATCGTGGAGTTTGCCGAGGTGCAGCGTTTTTTGGACACCCCGGTGAAGCACTACTCCTCGGGCATGCAGCTTCGCCTGGGCTTTGCGGTGGCCGCCCACCTGGAGCCGGAGATACTGCTGGTGGACGAGGTGCTGGCCGTGGGCGACGTGGTCTTCCGGAAAAAGTGCCTGGGCAAAATGAACCAGGTGGCCAGGGGCGGCCGCACCGTGTTTTTCGTAAGCCATAACATGCCGGCGGTGCGCCAGTTGTGCTCCCGCGCCCTGCTCATCGACCAGGGCCGGTTGGTGGCCGACGGCCCGGTGGACCAGGTGGTGAACCAGTACCTGGCCTGCACCCGCGCCGGCGACGGCAAGGGGATGATCCCCGCCGACGCCCCCCGGGTCGACGGTACCGGCCAGGCCCTGCTGCGGCAGGTGCGCCTGCAGGACTTGGACGGCCGGCGGCTGGGCAGCGTGCACTTTGGCCAGCCCTTCCAGGTGACGGCGCTCTACCAGGTCCTGGAGCCCATCGACGACGCGGCGGTGGAGGTGGGCATATCCACCGCCGACGGCCACCGGGTGGCCACCATCACCAGCCTGGACGCCGGCGGGCCGCTGTTGGCCATGACCCCCGGCTGGTGGGAGGTCTCGGTGCGCGTCCGGGCCCACCTCATGCCCCGGCCCTACCGCCTGGACCTGGCCATGCACCACATGGTCAACACCCACCTCACCATCGACTGGGTCGACGGCGTCCTGGACTTCGACGCCCTGCCGGTGGCCCAAAGCGGCGACGACCACTACCGCGACTTCGCCTCGGACAAGGTACGCGGCTACCTCCGCCTGGCCGGCGACTGGAGCGCGCCCCGGCCGGCGGAGCGGGACGGCGACTGAGCCGTGGGCCGCGGCGCACCGGCTAAGCCGTTTCCCCCGCCCTGGCAACCCTGGCGGGAGCCCGATCCCCTGCCGGGGCGCAAGGTGCTGGTGCTCTCGCACATGTTCCCCCATCCCCGCCAGCCGGCCAGCGGTCCCTTTGTGCTGGAGCAGGTGGCCGCCCTGCGCCGCCTGGCCGGCGTCGACGCCCGGGTGCTGAGCCCGCGCTACCTCGGCCCGGGCCTGCGCCACCCGCTGGGCTCCCTGGCCTGGGAGCTGTCTTTTCGCCGCCGCCTGGCCGCCGAGCCCTGGCGGCTGCTCCAGGGGGTGCCGGTGCTCTATCCCCCCTGCCGCCTGCACCGGGGCCTGGTGGCCTACGGCTGGTCCTACCGGGCCGCGGTGGCCACCTGCGTCGAGAGGGTGCGCCAAGTCTTCGCCTTTGAGCTGGTACACGCCCATACCGGGTTTCTCGACGGCGACGCCGGCCTGGCCGTGGCCCGGCGCTACGGGACTCCCCTGGTGATCACCGAGCACACCGGCCCCTTCTCTCATCTCACCAGCAACCCCCTGGTGCGGCGGCGTACCTTGAACGCCTTGCAAAACGCCGGCGCCGTCATCGCGGTGTCCCAGGCCCAGCGGCGCGACGTGTCCCGCTACCTGTCGCCCCGGGGGGCTGCCAAGATGCGGGTGATTCCCAACCTGGTGGACATGGAACTCTTCCGGCCGCCCCGGGAGGCGGCGCCGGATCACCTGCGCCCTAAAATCCTTTTCGCCGGGGGGGCCGACCGCAACAAGAACCCGGCCGGGGTGCTGGCCGCCCTGGGCCTGGTGCGCCGCCGGGCGCCCGGGGCCCGCCTGGTGATGACCGCCGGCCCCGGCGACGGCCGGCAGGGAGAAACAACCCTGCGCCGGCTCATTGCCGAAAGCGGCCAGGAGGCGGCCGTGGAGTACGTGGGACTGCAGGACCGGGCGGGCATGGCCCGGCTGATGCGCGGCTGTGACCTGTTGGTGCTGGCCAGCCAGAGCGAGTCCTTTGGCTGCGTGCTCATCGAGGCCATGAGCTGCGGCCGGCCGGTGGTGGCCACCGACTGCGGCGGCCCCCGGGACATCGTGACCCACGACTTTCTCGGCGAGCTGGCGCCGGTGGGCGACCACCGGGCCCTGGCCGAGGCCATGCTCCGGGTGATCGGACGCCTGGGCGCCTACGACCCGCAACGCATCCGCGACCACGCCCGTCAACACTTTTCGTGCCAGGTGGTGAGCCGCTCCCTGGCCCGGCTCTACGACCGGTTGGCCGCCGCGCCGCCAGAGAGGACCAGCGACTGATGCACATCCTGATGCTCTGCCCCGACTGCTACATGATCGACCGGCGGGTGACGCAACAGGCCCGCACCCTGGTCGAGGCCGGCCACAAGGTAACCCTGCTCTCGGGCTTTGAATGCGAGCGGGAAAGCCACTACCAACAAGACGGCGTGGATATCCACCGCTACTTCTACCAGGACCGCAGCGCGGTGGTCGCCGGCGTGCGGGCCCTGGCCCCGAAGGGTTTCCGCCCCCCCGCCTGGGCCAGGAACCTCTTTCACCGCTTTCGCCGCGTCGTCGAGGGCGGCGACCACTTTGACCGCTTTGTGCTACAGCGGGCCCGGCAGTTCCCGGCCGACGTGGTGCACGTGCACGACCTGGCCCTGCTGCGCCACGGCCTGGAGCTGGCCCAACAGTGGGAGACCCCCCTGGTATTTGACGCCCACGAGATCTATTACGAGGAAGACGGCATCACCGGCTACCAGCGCCGCCGGCTGCAAAAAGACGAGCGCCGGGCCATGGACCGGCTGGACCTGTTCATCACGGTCAACGACCTCATCGCCGATTATTACGAGGCCAAGTACCACCGGCGGCCCCTGGTGCTGCTCAACGCCCCCTACCTGCCGCCGGAGGGCTTTGACCGGCACAGCCGCCAGATGCTGCGCCAGCGGGCCGGGCTGGAACCCGGGGCCAAGATAGCCCTGTTCCAGGGCTGGTTCAGCCACGAACGAAACATCCTTAACCTCATCCGGGCGGTGGAGTTCTTCCCCCCCGACGCCTACCTGGTCTTCATCGGTTACGGCGAGTTCGAAGAACAGATGACCCACCTGGCCGCCAGCCTGCCCTGGGGCCGGCGGGTGCGCTTCCTGGGCCGGGTGGAGTCCGACGACATCCTGGAGCTCACCGCCGGGGCCGACGTGGGGGTGATCCCCTACCTGCCCACCTGCCTCAACTCCCAGCTCTGCTCGCCCAACAAGTTCTTCGAGTTCACCAACGCCGGAGTGCCCTTTGTCTCCCATCACCTGGCCTTCATGCAGCAACTCGGCGGCCAACACGGCATCGTGCTCACCGGCGATTTCACCACGCCGGAGGGCATGGCCCAGCCCATCGTGCGCCTGCTCACCGACGACGAGCTGCGCGCCGACATGCGCGGGGCCTGCCGCAAGGCCCGCGCGGAGCTCAACTGGCAGGTGGAAGGCCGCAAGCTGCTGGCGGCCTACCAGCCGGTCCTGGCCAGGGCGCGGCAGCGGGCCTCAAGGCCACAATAAAACGCGCCCCGCCGATAGCCGGCGGGACGCACACCCTAACTACTTATAGATAAACCCTAGTCGTCGAAATCGCCGGACGGACCCTTGTCGCTGTCAATGGCCGCCGCCTTGGCCCGGATTTTCTCCTCGGTCCACTCGGCCGGGTCTTCCATGCGCTCGGCCTTGGGACCCAGGTCGTAGGACCCGGCCGCCAAGATGGCCTCCAAGGCCAGCGGCGCGGTGTCTACCGCGTTCATCACCCGGCTGAGCAGATCGTAAACAAACTCCTCCACCCCGGCGGCCATACGCGCCCGCACCGCGGCCGGCTGGCGTAGCAGCTTGTTCTCAAACGGCAGGTTGAGCTTCTTATAGCCCCCGCCGGAGAGACCGGCCTCGGCGGCATAGGCCCGCATCTGCGCCCACACCTCTTCGGTAACCCCGGCCCCGACCACCTTGATGAACTCGCCCTGCTCGTCCAACTCGGCGTTGCCGTAGTCGTTGACCTTCACCCCCCACGAGATCATCTGCAGCGCGGTGGCCACGTTGGCCTTGGTGGTGTGGGTCTCGGCCGCGATGCGCATCAGACGGTCCGAGGAATTACCTGAGGTGCCGTGCTGCGCCCCTGAGACCTGGTAGGGCTCCAGGGCCCGGTGAATCTCGGCGGTGAGCTCCACCTGGATGCCCTGCTCGGCGCTCTGGATGCCGTGGGCGGTGCCGTTGTTTAAAGCGATCCAGTCGGGGAATACGCCGTGGGCGTTTAACCCGCGGATCAGAAACAGCGCCTCCTCGGCCGTGGAAAGACCCTCGGCCCCCTTGATCTCACCCACCTCGGCCTCCAGCCCGGCCCAGCCCGGCACAAAGGGACTCAGCTCCAGGCAGGCCAGCAGGTTCTCGTCATCGGGCAGGTGCGAGGCGTCAATGGCCAGCGAGGTGATACCCGCGTCGAACATCGAGGGTATCTCCTCCTTGGCCGTGGCCACGTCTTCCGCGCTCTTGATGCCGTAGTGGTCCGCGTGGATGGCCACCGGTACCGTGATGCCCATCTGGTTCATCAAATGGTCGGCCAAGATCGCCAGATTCCAATAATTGATGGCGCAGTAGGCCTCGGCCCCACCCTCGCTCTTGGCTATCTCCAGGATAATGGCCGCGTTGGCCCGCTGGGCTGCGGCCAGGGCCCCGGCTATCACGAAACGGTTGCGGCCGTTGGCCGCGATGGTCATCGCCTGACCCTTGGACCGCAGCGCCCGGTCGATCACCTTGCCGCTGACAATAAGAGCCTTGGAGTTGGGAAAAAGTTGGGCCACGTTGGGCGGCCGACCGATCTCCAAGGCCTTGATGAAATCCGATGAATAATTGGCGGACATGCTTCTTCCTCTCTATGACCGCGAAAAGTTACCTCCAACGCCGGGCCGCACCCCCCCGGCCAACACCACTACTATATACATATAGCACCGCCGGAGTGAACCGCTGCCTTAATCGAAACTACACGCCAACTGGTATACCAGCTCCTCCGCCGTAGCCAAACCCATCAGCCCGGTGTTGAGCACCAGGTGATAATGACACGGATCGTCCGGACGGCCATCGGTGAAATTACCCAGGAACCGGGCCCGGCGATCCTCCTCCCGGCTCACAATGGCCTCGGCCTCGTCTTGGCTCACCCCCAGCTTGTCCTTAATAAACGACACCCGCCGGGAACGCTCGGCCACCAGCAGCACCCGCACCGTGTCACCCCGCTCCTTTAAAATAAACTGGCCGCCCCGGCCCACAATCACCGCCCGGCCCCGGTCGGCTATCTCGTTTATCGCCCGCGAAACAAACTTCACGAACTTCTTCTCGTCAAAATCAAGCTTCTCCTCGCCAACATGACGCTCCACGAAATCCGACGAAACCAACGACGACACCAGGCGCAAAAGACGGTCCCCCGCCTCGCTCTCCACCGCCTCCACCGTCTTGAGCGATACCCCCGCCTGCTTGGCCACCTCGGCCAAAAGCGCCCGGTCCACGAATTCATACCCCAGGCGCCGGGCCACCCTACGCCCCAGGGTCAACCCCCCCGCCCCGTACTGCCGACTGATGGTGACAATAGCCAAAACAAACCTCCCCACTAAGGTTACCTGTGGTCCCGCGCAACCACCGAGCACAAGTTGGCCCAGAGTGCACAAGTTATTTTAGGGTGTTATGCCCTGCACCCATGGCAAAACGCCTCCCCCGCCCCATCGTCGCAACTTTTTTCCCCCACACCACCATATGTGCAATTCTTTTCTTGCCACCT
>JAMOVV010000107.1 GCA_027067385.1 Desulfarculaceae bacterium | reverse complement strand
AGGCCAGCTCCCGGATCTCCATGGACTGCAAGTTGAAGTAAGGGCAGGGGTTGACCAGGCGGCCGATCGCCTCGGCCCAAGCGGGGTTGACCTGCTTCATGGGCTCTCCTGCGGCGCGGGGTGGAAGTAGCGCGGGGTGACCTGGCGGCGGCCGGTGAGGCGCTGGTATTTCTCGTCGGGATAGCCCAGCACAATCACCGCGTGCACCGCCTCGGACTTGGGTATGCCCAGGAAATCTTTGATGCCCGGGTCGTAGTCCATGGCCTCCACCGCGTAACCGATGAGGCAGGTGCCCAGCCCCATGGCGTGGGCGGCCAGCAGGATTTGGCCGCTGGCCAGCAGGGCGTCCTCGGCCGGGCAGCTGGCGCCGGGGCGGGAGCCCACCACCATGGCCGCCGGCGCGCCGTGAAATAGCCGGTCGATGCCCTGGGTCTCCCACTGCTCCATGGCCTCGGACACCGACTGGTAGTGCTCGCGGTAATACTGGTCCAGCTCGCCCTTGCCCAGCAGCTTGGTGAGTTTGCGTAGCCAGGCCTTGCGGGCCATGGCGTTGAGCTTGCGGAAGAAGACGCCGATGCGGTCGCCCAGGGCCGTAACCGCCTGGCGATCCGGCAAGATGGTAAAGGTCCATAGCTGGCTGTTGGTGCCCGAGGGCGCGGTGGTCCCGATCTTCACCAGGTCTTCCAGTTGGTCCCGCGGCACCGGGTCGGGCAGGTAGTTGCGGCAGGAGCGGCGCGAGCGCATCAGGGCCACCAGCCCGGGCAGGTCGTAGTCGCCGGGGGGCAGCCACTCATTGATGGGGGTGAAGGTGGTGAAGTCCAGGGCGTGGGGCTCGGCCGCCCCCAGGGTGACCGCGCCGGTGGGGCACACCGCCACGCAGTGTTCGCAGGCCAGGCAGCGGTCGCCGGTGACCCGGGCCTTTCCCTGGTCCATGGAAAAGGTGCGGTCCGGGCAGGTCGCCAGACACAGCTCGCAGCCCACGCACAGGTCTTGGTCCACGCGCGCGGTGGGGGTTCGGTCTTTCATGGGCAATGTCCTTTGGTTAAGCCACCGGCCGCCGGGGCCGCCGGCCGGGGTTAGCGGTTGGTACCCACCAGTTGGTGGAAGCGCTCGGGGTTCATCATGACGTAGACTCCGTGGGCCTCGGCGCACACCCGGCCGTGATGGTCGGTGATGGTGGCGGCCAGGTGAACCTTGCGCCGGTGGCTCTCGGTGACCCAGCAGCGCAGTTCCAGGGGATCGCCGATGTACAGCGGCCCCAGGTATTTCACGTGAATCTCGGCGGTGACGCCGGGTCCCTGGCTGAAGTGATGGGCGGTCCAGCCCATGATCTCGTCGAACAGGCCGCTTTGGATGCCGCCGTGCAACACGCGGCCCAGGCCGCGGTAGCGCTGGTCCGGGGTCCAGCGGGCCACCAGTTGGCGTCGCTCTCCCTCCACCCGGGAAAAGCGCAGCCGGGTGCCGGCCGGGTTTTGCTGTCCGCAGAAAAAACAGCCCGCCCCGGAAAAAGGGTTCTCCAGGGGAGTCTCAGCGGACGAGTTGTGGTCGATAGCCATCTGCCTGCCTTGGTCCAATGTGGGAATAATAATACTCGCCCGGCCGGCGGGGTAAAGGTTTTTCAGTAGCCGCGGGGGCAACCGCGGACCGCCGTTTAGCGCCGCCGCCCCAGGTGGTGGCTCATCAGGCGGCGCAGGTCCTCTAGCCGCCCCTCGGGCACCAGGCGCTTGGGCACCGGGAACCATCGCTGCCGGCCGAAGAAGACCAGGATGTTCAGGCCGTCCTCGCGCCAGCCCTGGAGCCGGGACCAGGGCAGGATGGCGCCGCCGGCGCCTTGCAGGGCCACACCTTGCTCGGAGAAGGTCATCTCCAGCGCCGGGCCGACCGACCGGGGGTCGCGGTTGAACTGGCGGCGCAGGCGCAGCATCAGCAGCACCTCGGTGCCCACCAGGCCGTAGAAGAAGACCATGGCGCCGGCCACTTGGCAAAAGCGCACCGACAAGAAGCCGGCGCCCACGATATAGTCGAGCAGGGAGATGGCCAGGCCGGCCACCATGAGGGATAGGCGCAAGATGGCGCGGCGGCGGCGCAAGGCCAGTAGGTGGGCGGCCACGTAGTCGTCGCGCTCCAGCCGGCCCTTGATGACGATGGGCTGATCCAAGGGGGTTTCTCCCGGCGGTTTACCCCTCGCCGGAGGCCTTGAACATGTCCTTGATGCCGCCGATGGAGCTGAGCAGGCCGGTGGCCTCGAAGGGCATGTAGATCACCTTGCTGTCGTTGCCCTGGAACATGTGGACCAGGGCGTCGATGTAGCGGATGGCGATGAGGTAGTTGATGGGGTCGCCGCCGCTGGCGCTGACGCTGGCGGTTACCCGGCGGATGGCCTCGGCCTCGCCCTCGGCCACCTTCATGCGCGCTTCGGCCTCGCCCTCGGCGCTGCGGATGGCCGACTGCTTCTCGCCCTCGGCCCGCAGGATGGCCGACTGCTTTTCGCCCTCGGCCTCCAGGATGGCCGCCCGGCGGTCACGCTCGGCCCGCATCTGCTTCTCCATGGCCTGGCGGATGTCCTTGGGCGGCAGGATGTCTTGCAACTCCACTCGGGTGACCTTCACCCCCCACTTGTCGGTGGACTGGTCCAGGATGGTGGTGAGGCGGGTGTTGATGGTATCGCGCGAGGCCAGGCTCTCGTCCAGGTCCAGTTCGCCGAGCACGTTGCGCAAGGTGGTCTTGGTGAGCTTTTCGATGGCCTCGGGCAGGTTGGCCACCTCGTAGACCGCCCGCTTGGGGTCCACGATCTGGAAGTAGATTAGGGCGTCGATCTGCAGGGCCACGTTGTCCTTGGTGATGACGTTTTGGCGGGGGAAGTCGAAGACGGTTTCGCGCAGGTCTATGCGGTAGGTCTCGCGTGCGACGATGACCTTGTTGCCCTGGGAGTCGGACTTGGTAAAGCGCCACTCCATGCGGCGGGGTTTTTCCACGATGGGCCAGATGATGTTGATGCCCGACTCCAGGGTGCGGTTGTAGCGCCCCAGCCGCTCGATGACCATGGTTTCGGCCTGGGGCACGATTTTGAAGCCCTTGACCACCAGGATAATGATAAAGACGGCCACGGCCGCCACGATGATGAAAACCGGTTCCACTGGCATGAGTCTCACTCCTCGGTGACGTATAGGGTGAGGCTTTCCATGCGCACCACGCGCACCCAGGCGCCCTCGGCGATGGCCTCACCGGTGTCGGAGGCCGCTTTCCAGACCTCACCCCCCAGCCGCACCCGCCCGCTCTGGGCGGAATCAATGGGCTCCACCACCTGGGCCCGGCGTCCCAGGTAGCCTTCCACCCCCATCTTGGTCGCTTCGCTGTTGCGGTCCAGGTACCGGATAAAAAAGGGACGCACCAGCACGAAGCCCACCAGGTTCATGGCCGCGAAAGCGACGATCTGCCAGGTGGCGCTGGCGCCCACGGCGCTGGCCACCGCGGCGGCGAAACAGCCCAGGCCCACGTTGCCGGCAACAAAGCTGGGCGTGAATATTTCCAAGACCCAAAAGACGATGCCGGCGATGACCCACCAGTGCCAAATTTCCACCTTGCGCGTCCTCCCTTGGTTCTCGCCCGGTCCCTGGCCGGCCCGGGCCGCCGTGCTTGGCGTGTACCCCTGGAAGATAGCATTGCCTTTAGGTGATGCACAAGGCGCATGGCCGGGGCGGCTATGGCTTGGCCGGGGAGTCGGCCGGCGGGCCGGCATCCCGGTCGGGCACGATGCCGGTGAAGGTGGTGCCCCGGCCCGGGGTGCTGCTGAAGTCGATGAAGCCGCCGTGCAGCTCGATGATCCGCTGGCAGATGAGCAGCCCCATGCCGGTGCCCTGGGAGCCCTTGGTGGAAAATAGGCCGCCGAAGAGCCGCTCGGCCACCTCGGGGGGGATGCCTCCGCCGTTGTCGGACACGGTGATCACCACCTGGCCGTAGGGGTTGCGCTGGCAGCCCAGGGTCACCCTGGGCTCCCGGCCGTCGGCCGCGCCGTCGGCCAAGGCGTCCAGGGCGTTGTGGACCAGGTTCAGCACCGCCCGGCGCATGCCCTCCAGGTCCAGGCGCACCCGCTGGCAGTTGTGGTTCTCCACCACGCTTACCGTCACCCCCAGTTGCTCGGCCTTGTCGGCGCTGAGGCGCTGAACGTCGCCGAGCATCTGGTTGAGGTTGAACACCTCGGCTTGCTCGGCCGTGTACTCGGCGTAGTAGAGTAGGTCCTCGGCCACCGAGGAGATGCGGGCCACCGAGCGCCCCACCATGCGCCATCCTTGGCGCAGGAGGTCCAGGTCCCCGGAGTCCAGCCCCTGGTCCACGATGTACGAGGCGCTTTGCATGCCGTGCAGCAGGTTGTTGATGTAGGGCACCAGTCCGCTGACCGTCTGGCCCACCGCGGCCAGGGCCCCCTGCTTGAGCAACTGCTCTTCCAGGCTGGTGCGGTCGGTGATGTCCATGAGGCTGCCCTGCAGGTGCACCGAGCCGTCGGCGGCCGGCACCCGGTTGAAGCGGCCCTGCAGGATACGCGGCCGGCCCCGGCGGGAGGCGAAGCGCAGGCGCAGCAGGTGGCAGACGCCGGCGGTGTCCAGGGCCTCGGACAGGGCCCGCAGCAGGTCGGAGCGGTCCTCGGGCACCACCAGGTCGGCCAGGGAGCGGCCCAACAGTTCCCGGGCCGGCCGCTCCAGCACCTGGGCGGCCATGGGGTTGACCAGCACCAGGCGTCCGCCCTGGTCCAGCACCAGGATGGCCTCGGGCGAATCGTCGACCAGGTGGCGGTAGCGGCGGTTGAGCAGCTCGGTGCGGCGGGCCACCCGCCGGGCCATGCGGTCGATGGAGCGGGCCAGGCCGGCCAGCTCGGCCGGGGCCCGCATGGGCCCCACCGGTTGGTCCTCGTCGCCAGCGGCCACCTTGTCCACCTCGGTCTGCAGCCGGCGCACCGCCCGCTTGGTGACCAGGATCACGCTGAGCCCGATGATGGTGGAGACGGCCAAGAACAGCAGCACCGCGAAGACCAGGGTGCGCACCAGGTGGGCCTCCAACTGCCGGTCCAGCTCGTCAAGGCTCATGTCCACGTCCAGCACCCCCAGGACCTGTTGGCCCGGCGGGTGGGCGTGGCAGGCGGCGTTTTGGCAGGAGGGCTGGTTGTGGATGGGCGCGATGGTGCCCAGCATGCGGTGGCCGGCGGCGCTGGTGAAGATGCGGGTGCGGTCCTTGCGGGGCAGCTTGGTCAGGGGCGCGTCCTGCTGGTGGCAGCCAAAGCAGGCCTCGGCCTTTTTGTCCACCTCGCGCCCCACCTCGTCGGCTTGCGAGGAGAACATGATGCGCCCCTCGGCGTTGAAGATACGCACCCGGGCGATGCCCGGCTGGTCGGCCAGGTGGCGGATAATGCTGTAGAGGTGGCCGCGCTCGGCGGTGAGCATGGAGAGGAAGGTGGCCCGGCGCAGGGTATCGGCAAAGCCCAGGCTCTGGCTGGTCACCTGCTCGATGAGCATGCTGCGCTGGGTGGCGATGTTGTGGTAGGCGGCCAGGGCCACCGCCAACAGGATCACCAGCCCCACCGGGAAAGAGAGCTTGAAACTCAGGGAACCCAGCCCGCCTCTGGCCAGGGACAGCAGGCTCTTGCCCGTCTCGGTGGCTTTATCTTGGTTGTGGGCACGTCGGCGCATAATCCCCGGTCCCGGTTGAACCAGGGATTACTATACGCCATCGGCCCGGGAAAGTTAAAGGGTGGCCGGTACGCCGCAGCCCAGCCACCCCCCTGGGCCTGGTCCGCTGTGCGAGCTCGGCTGCGCCTTAGCCCTCCACCCGCGACCCTGGCTGTGTGGGCCCGGCTGCGCCTCATCCCCCCCACCCGCGGTCCAGGCCGCTATACGGGGGCGGGCTACGCCTCATCCCCCATCCGCGATCCTCACTATTGCGTGGGCCCGGCTGCTGCGCGCCGACTATCGTCGTGATGGGCCCGACGTCGTGATGGTCCCGGCTGCGCCTTAGCCCTTGCCCGTGGTCCTGGCCGTGTGGGCCCGGTCGCTGCGCACCGCGGGACGGTGACAGGGGGTCTGCCCGCTAGAGGGGCTAGCGATAGTCGTAGTCGCGGCGCGGGGGGCGCGGGCTCCGCTCGCGGGCCAAGTCGACCCTCAGCGGCCGTCCGCCGGCCTCCGTGCCGTTGAGCGCGGCGATGGCCGCCTGCGCCTGGTCCGGAGACCCCATCTCCACGAAACCGAAACCACGGCTGCGCCCGGTTACCCGGTCGGTGATCACGTTGGCCGAGATCACCTCTCCGTGTTCTTCAAACAGCCTTGAGAGGTCATCTGAATCAAACGACCAGGGAAGATTACCCACGTAGATCTTTTGCGACATATCTACCTTTCCTATTGGGGGTCAAAAGAGACCAACTCCAATTCAAAGACCAGATCCCGGCCGGCCAGGGGATGGTTGGCGTCGAGCACGGCCGACTCCTGGTCGACCTCAACCACCCAGAAGACCACCGTCTGGTCCTGGATTTGAGCTTGCAACGGGTCGCCGGGGGATACCCCTTCCGGCAGGTCCGAAAGCTGAACTCGTTGCACCAGTCGTTCCTCGCGCGGGCCGTAGCCCTCGTCGGGGGGAATGGTTACCGTTTTTACGTCACCGACGGCCATGCCGATAACCGCTTGGCTCACCCCGGGGATAACCTGCTGGCCGCCGGCGGTGAACTCCAGGGGCTTGCCCTGGTCGGAGGAATCAAACACCTCGCCATCGGTAAACGAGCCCTTGTAATGAACCCGTACCACGTCTCCGCTGCTTACTACACTCAAGGTTATCTCCTAGTTGGGCCATCAAGTCGGTGCCTCCCCGTGCGGGTGCACCGGCGATGTCGGTTGTCAATATTGTTATGATGATGGTAGATGTGACTTGCCTAAAGGTTCCGCGCCGCACCACCTGGGAGCGGATTCTTCAGGCTAGGCTCCTTTCAACGGATAGACAATTTTTATCCTAGTGCATCGGCCTAGGCGGGGTCAAGGATGGATTCGGCGCCGCTGGCCGGGCCAAGCGGCGCACCGGTTGGGGAATGCCGGCAAGGGGAGGGTTACCATCGTGGGCGTAAATTATTTTCAGCGTGAGGACCGCGACCTGAAGTTCGTGTTGACCCAATACCTGGATATGGACCGGCTGCTTTCCTACCAGGCCTACCAAGATTTCTCGCTGGATGACTTCACCATGGTTATTGACGAGGCCATCAAGGTGGGCAAGGAGGTGCTGGGACCGGTACTGCAAGACGGCGACCGCCAGGGCTGCACCCTGGAAGACGGCCTGGTGCGGGTGCCCCCGGCCTTTCACCCGGCCTGGCAGGCGCTCAAGGACAACGGCTGGATCGCGGTGTCCAACACTCCTCTCTACGGCGGCCAGGGCTTGCCGGCGGTTATCGGCGGCATGGTGGCGGAACTGTTCATGGGGGCCAACCTCTCGCTCACCAGCTACGCCGGCCTCACGGTGGGTGCGGCCCGGCTCATCGAGAATTTCGGCACCGAGGCCGACCACCGGAGGTTCCTGGAAAACATGTATTCCGGCCGATGGTGCGGCACCATGTGCCTCACCGAGCCCGACGCCGGCAGTGACGTGGGCTGGCTGCGCAGCAAGGCCGTGCCGGACCCGGAGGCCGGCGACGACCGCGTCTACAAGATAGAAGGCGTCAAGCGCTTCATCTCCTGCGGCGACCACGACCTGGGCGAAAACATCATCCACCTGCTGCTGGCGCGCATCGAGGGCGCGCCGGCGGGCACCAAGGGCATCAGCCTGTTCATCGTGCCCAAGATTTGGGTCAACCCCGACGGCTCCCTGGGCCGGCCCAACGACGTGATCTGTACCGGCATCGAGCACAAGATGGGGGTGCACGGCAAGGCCACCTGCTCGCTGAGCTTTGGCGAAAACGGCGGCTGCCGGGGCATCCTGTTGGGCAAGCCTCACAGCGGCATGGCCAAGATGTTCCAGATGATGAACGAGGAGCGCCTGGGATCGGGCCTGATGGGCCAGTCCCTGGCGGCCAGCGCCTACGACGTGGCCCGCATCTATGCCAAGGAGCGGGTGCAGGGTCCGCCCATCACCGACCGCAAGGCCGACCGGGTGCCGATAATCCAGCACGAGGACGTACGGCGCATGCTCATGAACCTCAAGGCCGGCAGCGAGGGCATGCGGGGGCTCATCGCCAAGACATTCTGGCTGCTGGACGTGGCCGAACACGACCCGGACCAGGGCGAGCGCGCCCGCGCCCTGGCCAAGGCCGACCTGCTCACCCCGGTGATCAAGGCCTACTGCTCGGACTTCGGTTTCCTGCTCACCCGCGAGGCCATCCAGGTGCTCGGCGGGGTGGGCTACTGCCGCGAGTTCCCGGCCGAGCAGTACATGCGCGACAGCAAGATCATCTCCATCTGGGAGGGCACCAGCTACATCCAGGCCCTGGACCTGGTGGGCCGCAAGCTCCCCCTGGACGGCGGCCGGGTCTTCCAGGAGACCATGGCCGAGGTGATGGACCTCACCGGCCGGCACCAGGACGACCCGGAGCTGGGGGGCGACTGCAAGCTGTTGTTCAAGGCCGCCCGGGCCACCGGTGATTTCGCCATGCGCTACATGGGCTATTTCCAGCAGGGCCGTCCCCAGCTCATCGCCCTCACCGCCACCCGGTTCCTGGAGTGCCTGGGCGAAGTGCTCACCGCCCAGGTTTTGTTGGAGCAGGCGCTCATCGCCCAGGAGGGCCTGGCGGCGGTGGCGGTCGATTCGGGCGACGGGGTGTTTTACCGGGGCAAGGTAGAGACCGCCAAGTACTTTTGCCGCAACATTTTAGTGAACGTCTTTGCACGGCATGTTAGTCTGGGGCAGGAAGACACCTCGGCGATAGACATCCCGGAGCAAGCTTTTTAGTACGCCACTTTCAGGGGAGGAAACATGAGACCCATGCGAGTCACCTTCATTGCTTTACTGGTGGTGCTCCTCACCGCCTCGTTGGCCCTGGCCAACGCCATGGACCAGGCCCGGGCCGGCGCGGCCGCCCACCAGGCCAAGCAGTACCAGAAGGCGATCGGTCATTTCACCAAGTCGTTGCAGGCCGGCGGCCTCTCCAGCTTCAACACCTCGGTGGTATACGAAATGCGGGCCGACTGTTACGAGAAGCTGGGCAAATACCAACTGGCCCTGGACGACTACAACCGCGCTCTCAACACCCAGAGCCCGGATATGAAACCGCGCAACCGCTCCCTGCAGCACAACGCCCGCGGGCTGTGCCTGCTCAAGATGGGCAAACAGGACCAAGCCCTGGCCGACTTCAGCAAGGCCATCGAGCTGTTCCCGCAGTATCATCACCCTTATCTGCACCGCGCGCGTATTTATAAGAAGATGGGCCAGAAGGAATTGGCCATCGCCGATATTAAGCAGTTCATCAAGCTCAAGCCGCAAGACCGGCGCGGGCCGGAGCTGCTGCGCCAGCTCCAGGCCAAGTAAAGGGGCCAAGGGGCCGGGCGACTGGGGCCAGGGGGCCGGGTTGCTGGGACACCAGCGGACGCGGACCAGGCAATGATACCGGGCCGGACGGCCAGGGGCTAACCAGGCCGGAGCGCTTGGGGCCAGGGGGCCGGGTTGCTGGTAGAGGCCGGGTTGCTGGGGACGGGGGCCAGGCCGGGACGCCGGGCCGGGCGGTTGGGGCCAACGGGCCGGGTTGACAGGACACGAGCCGACAGCCTTCTGATGCTGGGCCGGGGCCAAGAGGCCGGGTTGCTGGGAGACGAGGTGGCCGGGCAGTGATGCCGGGCCGGGCGGTTGGGGCCAGCGGGCCAGGTTGCTGGGAGGCGAGCCAGCCGGGCAGTGATGCCTGCCGGACGGCCGGGGGCAAGCCGTTACATTGCCGTAACCGCCGTGGTGGGGCTACCGCTGCCCGGGCCGAACCAAACCGAGAACCCCGCGCGATTTAGTGGATCGCGCGGGGTTTCTTTTGCCGGCCGCCGGCGGCTCAGTCCCCCGGCTCGGCCCCGCAGGCGACGGCCGGGGCCAGGTCGCCGGTGCTGAGCTGGTGGATGTGCAAGGCGGCGCGCATGCCCTCCAGGGAGGCCTCGCCCATGCGGGCGGGGCTCAAGGCGTCGCCCACCAGGAAGATATGGTCCACCTTTTTTTCCAGGGCCAGGTACAACGACTCGCAGGGGGCCGCACCCAGGGCGGCCACGAAAGTATCCACCGGACCCAGGTCGTTGAAGTGGCGCTCGCCCTCGGGGGTGATGTGTAAAAAGCTCACCCGGTCGTGATAGAGCCGTCGCACCTGGGAACTCACCCGGCGCCGCACCCGGTGCTTCAACAACTGGCGCCGCAACAAGTAGCGTCGCGCCGCCCCCAGGTCTTCCCCGATGTTCAAACCCAGCTCGATGATCAGCACCTGGTGCCCCGCCTGGGCCAGGTGGTTGGCCACCTCGCTACCCAGATTACCACCGCCGAGCACCACCACCCGCCGGCCGGTCTGCACCTCGCCGGCCAACACCTGGCGGGCGGTGACCACCGGCGCCTGGTCCACCCCCGGCAGGGCCGGCAACACCGGCTGGGACCCGGTGGCCACCACCACCGCCTGGGGCTTGACCTGGTAGACAATGTCCACCGTGGCCCGGCATCCCAGACGAACCTCCACGTTGTCCATGGCCGCCAGCACGGTCTGGTGATAATCGACCAGGCGGGCTATGTCCCCTTTACCGGGGGGAACCGAGGCTAGGAGTAACTGGCCGCCCAGTTGATCGGATTGCTCCAGCAGCACCACCCGGTGGCCCAGTCGGCCCAGGGTTTGGGCCGCCTGCATGCCGGCCAGGCCGCCGCCCAACACCACCACGGTGAGCGGGTGGTCGGCGGGTTTCTGCTCCCGGGCCAGGGCCTCGCGCCCCAGCCAGGGGTTGGCCACACAACCCACCGGTTGGCCGCGCAGGACCGGGTCGATGCAGCCCTGGTTGCAGCCCACGCAAGGACGGATAAATGGCTCACGGCCCTGGGCGCTCTTTTGCAACCACATGGGATCGGCCAAAAAGGCGCGGCCGCATCCCACCAGGTCCACCTGCTGCAGGGCCTCCTCCACCCGGGCTGCGCTGGAGAAACGCCCCACCGCGATCACCGGCTTGTCCACCGCCCGGCGCACCACCACCGCCGCCTCCAGGTGGGTGCCCGGTGGGCTGGGCAGCGGCGGCACCACCATGTGGGGGGTCTCGTACACTCCACCGGTTACGGAAAAAATATCCACCCCCACCCGGGCCAGGAGACCGGCTACCTCGGCGGCGTCATCGGGGGTGAGGCCGCCGCGCACGTGGTCGTCACCGGAGAGGCGAAACACCAGCAGCCCCTCGGGACCGATGGCCTGGCGCACCGCGGCCACCACCTCGCAGGCAAAGCGGCAACGGCGCTCCAGGCTGCCGCCGTAGTCATCGGTGCGCCGGTTGCAATAGGGGCTGATGAATTGGTGGATCAGGTATTCGTGGGCCCCGTGCACCTCCACCCCGTCGAAGCCGGCGGCCATGGCCCGCTCGGCCGCCCGGGCGAAGCGGTCGACCATGGCCTCGATCTCCAGGCGGGTCATGGCCCGGGGAGTGTTGGCGGAGGTGGGGCCGCGCAGGGCGCTGGGGGCCAGGGTCTCGCCCACCAGGCGCACGTCGGCGTTGCGACCGCCGTGAAAAAGCTGCAGTACCGTCTTGACCCCGTGGGCCTTGATGACCCGGGCCAGGTCGCTGAGACCGGCCACGGCCGAGGCGTCGTGGTTCATGAAGTGGCGCTGGATCACCCTCCCCGAGGGGTGCACGCTGGCCGCCTCCGCCACCAGCAGGCCCGGCCCCCCCGCCGCCCGCGTCGCGTAGTAATCCAGCATCCGATGGGTCACCCGTCCCTCGGTATTGGCGTAGTTGGTACCCATGGATGGCATCACTACCCGGTTGGCCAGGGTGTGGCTGCCGATGGTCAATGGTGTAAATATATTGGGGTATGCTGACATGCCCTCCGCCTGTTACCTAAAAAATTTTATAGATACCATAACGTTTTGCCGGCGGACTTGGCAACCCCGCGGCCACCGCCGACGCCAACACATGGTGCTAGCAATCCCCGGTGAGGGTGGATTAACATAAGAAATTACCGGTGACCGCCAACCGGCTCCGGCTCAGCGAGCGGTTTTTCGGTACCGTTGCTTTGGGGGACACGCCATATAGTCTTGGGGGGACCGCACTGATGGATCAGTCTATCGTACAAGAATTCGCCGCCGACGGTCTGGAGCACCTGGACCAGGTGGAGCCGATCTTCCTGGCCCTGGAGAAGGACCCCGAAAACCTTGACCGGGAGATGTTCAACGAGGCCTTCCGGACGATTCATTCCATCAAGGGGTCCTCGGCCCTGGCCGGCGTGTGGCCGGTGCGGGACCTGAGCCACGCGGTGGAAGGCCTGATGATCCGTTTCCGTGACGGCCTGGCCCGTCCCGACGCCGCCAGCGTGGGCCTGTTGCTGCGGGCGGTGGATAAGCTGCGCCAGTTGATGGCCAACGCCGTGCACCAAGAGCCCTACGCCTCCTACGACCAGGAGCTGCGGGATCTACGGGAGATACTGGACCAGGGCCAAGAGGATGAGCCGTCCTTGGAGTGGGCGACCCAGCCCACCATGACCGTACAGCGGCCGGAGATGCGGGCCATCACCAACCCGCCGACGGCGCTACGGGATATCGACTTGGGCGCCGAGATCAAGCGCATCCGGTCCATGTCCCGGCGGGACCACGACGCCGACAAGCATCGCGACTACCCGGTGCTGGTGGTGGAGGACGATAAGTTCACCGCCCGCATGCTGCGCGATCGCATCGCGGCCGAGGACCGCTTCACCCCGGTGGTGGCCCACTCCCTGGCCGAGGCCGCCGCCATCATCGAGTCCGGCGAGCACCAGTTTTTCGTAGCCGTGCTGGACCTCACCCTGCCGGATGCCCCCGATGGCGAGATCGTGGACTACGTAATCGGCCACGACATCCCGCCCATCATCCTCACCGCCACCTTCAGCGACGAGGTGCGCCAGCGCATCTTGGCCAAGCCGGCCATCGATTACTTGCTCAAAGGTGGCGCCGCCGACCTGGACTACCTGGTGAGCCTGCTGCACCGGCTGCGGAAAAACCGGCACATCAAGGTGCTGGCGGTGGATGATTCCCACCCCCAGCGCCGCATGCTGGTGTCGCTGCTGGAGCTCTTGAATTTCAAGATACTGGTGGCCGAAAACGGTAAACAAGCCATCGAGGTCTTCCGGGAACACCCGGACATCCGGCTGGTGATCACCGACTACAACATGCCCCAAATGGACGGCATCGAGCTGGCGTCCAACCTGCGGGCCAACTACAGCCGGGACCAACTGTCCATCATCGGGCTGTCCTCGGAGGCCTCGGCCACCCTGGCGGCGGGGTTTCTCAAGGGCGGGGCCAACGACTTTTTGCCCAAGCCCTACACCAAGGAAGAGCTCTACAGCCGGATCATCCAGAACCTGGAGTCCCAGGAAAACATCGCCCGCGTGCGCGAGTCTTCCCAGCGCGACTATCTCACCGGGCTGCCCAACCGCCGGCACTTCTTCGAGCTGGCCGTGCCCCTGCACCAGGAGGCGGTGGCCCAGGACCAGCCCCTGGTGATGGCCATGATGGACATCGACCATTTCAAGAAGGTCAACGACACCTACGGCCACGCCGCCGGCGACGAGGTCCTGAAGATGGTGGCCTGGTCCCTGGAGGATGCGGTGGGCAAGATGGGCCTGGTGGCCCGGCTGGGCGGCGAGGAGTTCGGCGCCTTGCTGGCCGGGGTGGAGTACTCGGCCGCCCTGGTGCTGTTTAACGAGGTGCGCAAGATTATCGAACGCCTCAGCCTGGACTCGGGCGGGAAGAAAATATCGGTGACCATATCCATGGGCCTGGCCACCGAGGCCGGCGATAATATCGAGGACATGCTCAAGGCGGCCGACAAGCTCCTGTATCAAGCCAAGGAGCAGGGGCGCAACCGGGTGGTTATCAACTAAGCACCGGTGCGGCCGGCCGGCGGCCGGGTGCGTCGGGGATGATGGTTATGCGGCTCAAAGCGGACATGAAGATACTGATCGTGGATGATTTCCCGGTGATGCGCAAGCTGGTGCGGGCCGCTCTCAAGGAGATCGGCCTGATCAACACGGTGCAGGCCAAGAGCGGCCTGGACGCCATCGTCCGCCTGGAGGAAGGCGGGGTGGAGTTGGTCATCAGCGACTGGAACATGCCGGAGCTAGACGGCCTGGAGCTCCTGAAGTGGATACGCTCCAGCGGGCGCTTCAAGCACTTGCCCTTCCTGATGGTCACCGCGCGCGGCCAACGGGAAAACGTGATCAAGGCCATCCAGACCGGGGTGAACAACTACATCATCAAGCCCTTTACCGCCCAGGACCTGGAGGCCAAGATAGCCCAGGTCTTCGCCGAGCTGGCCCAAGAATCATCGCCGCCGGCGGACCAGGCGTGAGCGGCCAGGGGGTACGCTTCGGATCAGGCGGCGTGGCCGGGATGCTCGGCCAGGCGGTAGTAGATCAGGCCGGCCTCGTCGATTATCTCGAAGGCGTCGGTGTAGTGGCCGGCGGTTTCACCGGTGCCCAAAAAGAGCAGGGCGCCTCGGCTCATCACCGCCGGCAGCCGCCGGAAAAGACCCCGTTTGAATTCATCGGAAAAGTAGATGATGGTGTTGCGCAGGAGCACCAGGTCGCAGAGGCCCACCCGGGCCAGGGAGTCGCACAGGTTGAGCTGGCGAAACTCCACCATGGCCCGCACCTCGTCCTTGACCTGCCAGCCGCCACCGCAGGATGTGAAATAGGTGCGGAGGTAATAGTCGTCCAAGCCGCGGGCCACCGCCGCCCGGTCGTAGTGGGCCCGGCGGGCCATTTGCAACGAACGCCGGGAGATGTCGCTGGCCAGGATGACCACCTCCTGGTGGCAGACTTCCCGACCCCCCAGGTTGCGGTAGGCTTCCAGGGCGGTCATGGCCACGGAGTAGGGCTCTTGCCCGGTGGAGCAGGCCGCCGACCAGATGCGCACCGGCCCGCGCCGCTGGTGGTGGATATCGCGGTGCAGCCGCGGCAGGATACTATCGCGCAGCAGGCCGAATATCTTGGGCTCGCGGAACCAGGAGGTCTCGTGGGTGGTGATGGCGTCGATGACTCGCTGGCACAGGGGGTGGCTGGTGGGCGCGTCGCGGACCCGGAGCAACAGGCGGCCCAGGTCGTTTTGGTCGTCGGGTTCCAGCAAGGGGGCCAGGCGGTGTTCCACCAGGTAGGCCTTGTCCGTGCCGAGCATTACGCCGGTGCGCTCGTAGATAAACTCCCGCCAGCGCTCAAACTGCCGGTGATTTAGGCTTATCGCCATGGCCGCTCACTTGCCCCGGAGGCCTGGACCAGGGTGGTGATGCGCCGGGCCAGGTTATCCAGCGGCACCCGCTCGTCGCTGAGACCGGCTTCGTCCACCGCGCGCGGCATGCCGTAGACCACGCAGGTGTCTTCCGACTGGGAGAGGCAGTACCCGCCCTGGGCCTTGATCTCCTGTACCCCGGCGCGCCCGTCGAATCCCATGCCGGTCATGACCACGGCCAGGGTTCGCAGGCCGCCGATGGCCGCCAGGGACTTGAACAGAACGTCGACCGAGGGACGGCAACTGTTCACCGGGGGATCGTCGTTGATCCCGATGACCCCAAAGGGTTCGCCGGCGGTGGGGGTGACCACCATGTGGCGTCCGCCCGGGGCCAGGTAGACCACCCCCGGGCGCAGGGGCTGGTGTTCGGCCGCCTCCACCACGGTCAGGGCGGAGTGCCGGTTGAGGCTGTCGGCCAGGGCCCCGGTGAACTCCGGTGGGATGTGTTGGACCAGCAGCAAGGGGATGCCCAGGTCGGCCGGCAGCAGGGGTATCACCCGTTGCAGGGCGTTGGGGCCGCCGGTGGAGCTGCCGATGGCTACCACCGAGAAGGCGCCGCCGGTGATGGGACGCGCCGCGGCCGGGCGGAGAGGGGCCGCCGCATCCCGGCCGGGAGGGGGCTCCCCGGCCGCGGCCGGCTGCGCCCCCCGCTGGGACAGGCGCCGGGCCCGGACGGCGTCGCGCCGGCCGTGGATGCTGCCCAGCATGGCCGACAGCTCCCGCTGGAACTTGCTCCAGGCGTGGGGCGGGGCGCTTTGGTCCGGCTTGGCGATCAGCTCCAGGGCGCCGCATTGCATGGCTGAGACGGCGATGACCGGGTCGAGACGGTCGCGGGGTACCATGGCGATGACAACCATATCCGGGAAGCCGGCGTGAATTTTTTTGAGCTGGTCCAGACCCTGGTCGGTGTCCTGGCTAAGGTCAAAGAGCACCAGGTCGGTGGGGGTTTGCTCCAGGCGGGCCAGGGCGATGCGGCCGTTGGGGGTGGCCGTCACCTGGCTTACGGTGGGGAGCTGGCTCACGACCTGGCTGAGCAGGCGGCGGCATACCACGCTGGGGTCCACCACCAATACCTTGATGCGGGTCGCCTGGCTCACTTGCGCTTATCCCCCGGGCCGCCCGGCGGCGACCGATTACAGTTTAAAGTTGGCCACCACTTCCCCCAGCCGGCGGGCCACTTTGTGCAGCTCGCGCACCGCCTGGTTGGCGGCGCGGGTCCCCTGGTAGGTGATGCTGCAGGTCTGGTTGAGCATATCCACGTTGTGGTTGACCATTCCCATGTGCTCCGAGGCGTCGGCGGCGTCTCGGGCGATGGCCTTGGCCGCGGCGGCCACGTCGGTGATGTTGCGCGAGACCTCGATCTCCGAGTCGATGGAGCGCCGCACGTTTTCGGCCGTGTAGCCGGCCGCCCGGGCCGCCTGGTGCACGTTGTCCGAGACCGTGTTGGCCGCGCCGGCCGCCTCGGAGATGCTGCGCGAAATCTCGTTGGTGGTGGCGGTCTGCTCTTCCACCGCCGAGGCGATGGTGTTCATCACCGAGTCGATCTCGGTGATGAAGTCCACGATCTGGCCGATAGCCTCCACCGCGCGTTCGGTGTTGGACTGCATGGTGTCTATCTTGCGCCGGATTTCCTCGGTGGCCCCGGCGGTCTGCTTGGCCAGCTCCTTCACCTCGCCGGCCACCACCGCGAAGCCCTTGCCGGCCTCGCCGGCGCTGGCCGCCTCGATGGCGGCGTTGAGGGCCAGCAGGTTGGTCTGGGAGGCGATGCCCTGGATCAGGTCCACCACGTCGCCGATCTCCCGGGCCGCGGTGCCCAGGCTGTTGACCACCTGGGAGGTGTCGCCGGCGCGCAGGGACGCCTCGTTGGAGACATTGGCGCCCCGCCCGGCGCTCTTGCTCACCTCGTTGAGAGCGGCGTACATCTGCTCCACCGCCGTGGCGATGGCGTTGACCGAGGAAGACATCTGCTCGGCCGAGGAGGCCACCATGTTGAGATTGCCCGACACCTGTTCGGTGGCCTGGCCGATCTGGGTCATGCTGGCCCCCAGGGTCTCGGTGGCGCCGGCCACGTTGCCCACCTGGTGGCTCACCTCTTCGGCCGCCGCGGCCATGTTCTTGACGTTGGTCGAAGCGCCGGCGGTTTCCCGGGCCGCCGCCTCGGCCACCCCGTGCATCTCGTCGGCCCGGTGGGCCAAGTCTTCCGACACCGTGGTCATGTCGTCGGTGGCCTTGGTCATGTTGGTTACCTCGTCGGTGACTCGCTGCATCAGGCCCTGCAGTTTTTCCACGAACAGGTTGAACCAATGGGCCAGCTCACCCAACTCGTCGTTGCTGCCCGAGCGCAGACGTTTGGTGAGGTCGCCCTCGCCCTGGGCCATGTCCTTGAGCATGTTGACCGTGTTGCGGATGGGCCGTCCCACCAGGCTGGTGGTGAGCACCAGCACCAGCAAGACCACCAGGCCCAGTCCCACCGCCCCCAGGATGATGCCCAGGTTGCGCGAGGTGGTGGCGGCACCGTAGGCCTCGGCGGCCGAAGAGCGCACCATGATGCCGCCCAACAGCCGCCGGCTGGCGCCGTGGCAGTGATGACAGCGCTGGTCGTTGGCGATGGGCCGCAGGATAGAAACATAGGGTACGCCGCCGACCATCTCGGTGAACGACTGCGAGGGCACCTGGTTGCCCCGCAACAAAGACGCCAGGGCGGCCCGCACCTTGGCCGAGTCTATGAGCGACTTGAGGTCCTGGCGCAGCATTTTCTGGTCGGTGGCAAAGGTTATGTTCCCGCGGAAGTCGAAGACCATCACCTGGCTGTCGGGCAGGCGCTGGTGCAGGCGCTTGAACTGCTGGCGCACCACGTCGTTGTTGCCTTCCGACAAGGCGTCGTTCATGCCGCCTTCCACCGCCTCGGCCATCATCAGGCCCTGCCGCCGGGCCATGTTGCGGATGGTGTCGGTCTGCCGCTTGATGCCCGTGGCGATCAAAGAGGCCGTGACCAGCGCCACCACCAAGGTGATTCCCAAAAGCAACTTCACCCATACTCGGCCGGAAAATCTTTTGGCCGTATCCATGGTCGGCTCCTTAGCTAACGCCCGCCACCGCCAACCAAGGGCTTGTCGGCCAGGCCCCCGCCAGGGGACCGGCGAAGCGGGCAATACTTGTTCCGCTACTTATAACCAAACCACCGGCGCCGCGTCCGGCGGACTCTTTTATCCTAACACCTTGGCCACGTCCAAGACCGCCAGCAGGCCGTCGGGCAGCTTGGCCACCTCCTGGATGAACTCGCCGGCGATACCTCCCAGGTTGGCCGGCGGCGGGGAGAGCGCCGGCGGCTCCACCTCCACCACGTCGCCGATCTCATCGACCAGCAGGGCTACCTCCTCCTGCTTGAGCAGCACGTTGTGGCTGCCGGGACCGATGGTCATCGGTCCCAGGCCCAAGCGGGCGCCCAGGTCCAAGACCACCACCACCTGGCCGCGCAGGTTCATCACCCCGCGCACGTAGTCGGCGCTGCGGCGCACCGGCACGATATCCAGAACCCGGTTGATCTCCCGCACCTGGTCGATGGCCAGACCCAACAGGCGCCCGTCCACGCGAAAGGTTACAAACTGCTGCACCACGGCACCTCCCCGGGGCCGGGGGCCCCGGCCGGCCTAGGCCTGGTCCACGAAAGTCGCAAGAAGCTCCTCCATGTTTATGAACAAGGTCAACCGCCGGCGCAGGGGAGCGATACCGGCCAGGCCCGGCACCGGTCCCCGGTAGGGGCGCAAGGCCACGTCGGTGTCGAGGATGTCCACCACCTGGGCGGCCGCTATCCCCGCCACCGGGGTGGGTCCCCTGGGGATGATCACGAACAAGTGGGTGGCCTTGGAACTGATGGCCTTGACCGGCAGGAATTTTTCCAGGCGCAGCAGGGGCAGGCCCGTGCCGCGGTACTGGATGCACTCGCCTCCCGCCACCGGTTCGATGTCTTGCACCGCCACCTTCTCCAGGTGGGCCACGCTGGCCAGGGGCACCGCGAAATACTGGTTGGCGGCGCAACTGAACAACACCACCGAGCGGGTCTTGCGCCGGGCCGCGGCCCGCTCCTGCCGGGCCCGCTCCCGTCGTCGAGCCTCGCGGGCCGCGATACGGCTGAAGCGCAGACCGGCTTGGCGGGCCATGCCGGCGGCGTCGAGAATCATGGCCACCCGGCCGTCGCCCATGATGGTGGTGCCGCTGTAGCAGCCGGATTCCTTGAGGTGGCGGGCCAGGGGCTTGACTACGATCTCCTCGGTGTCGAAGAGCTCGTCGACCACCAGGCCGTAGCGGTTAGCGCCCAGGCGCAGGACCACCACGTTGATGTCGCCGGCAAAGCGCCGGCGGCGTTCGGAGCCGGCCCGTCTTTCGCGGGGGGGCTCCGGCTCCGGGGCCTCGGGATCGTAATCCAGACCGTGGCGGCGGTCGGCCAGGCGCACCCGGCGGTCGGGTTGCTGGCCGCCGCTGGCCGGGTCGGTGTAGTAGCTGGCCAGGCCCAGCAGCCGGCTCAGCCGCACCAGCGGCAACAGCCGCTCCCGCAGACGCAGCACCGGGGCGTCGCCCACCTTCTCTATGCGCTCAGAGGCCTGGTCGGCGCGTACCCGTACCAGCTCGCGCACGTCGGCCTGGGGGATGGCGAATACCTGGCCGCCGGTGCCGATGATCAGTGAGGGGATGATGGCCAGGGTCAGGGGCAGGCGCAGCAACATGGTGGTGCCTTCTCCCGGCCGGGTGTCGATGTGCAGGTGCCCGCCCACCTTGGCCAAGTTGGTGCTCACCACGTCCATGCCCACCCCGCGGCCCGAGAGGTCGTTGACTTGCTCGGCGGTGGAGAGTCCCGGCCGGGTGACCAGGTTGACCTTTTCACCGGAGCTCATGGCTTGGACTTCCTCCGGGGTGACCAGGCCGGCTTCCAGGGCGCGGGCGGCCACCCGCTCCGGGTCGATACCCGCACCGTCGTCGGACAGGGTGATGTGCACCTGCCCCTCCTGGTGAAAGGCCCGCAGCACCATGCGCCCGGCCGGGGGCTTGCCCAGGGCGCGACGCTGTTGGGGCGACTCCAGGCCGTGGTCCACGCTGTTGCGCACCAGGTGGGTGAGCGGGTCGGTGAGCTGCTCCAGGATGGACTTGTCCAGCTCCACCTCGCCGCCGTGAATCTCCAGCTCCACCTCCTTGTTCAGGCGGCGGGCCAGGTCGCGCACCAGGCGCGGGAAGCGGTTGAACAGGCGGCCCACCGGCTGCATGCGCAGTTGCATGATGTGCTCCTGCAGCTCGCTGGTAACCAGGTCCACGGTCTGGATCACCCGTTCGACGGCTCCTTGGCCACCGTCGCCGCCGGCCATGAGTAGCTTGAGTTGGTTGCGGCTCAGCACCAGCTCCCCGGCCAGGTTGATCAGCCGGTCCACCAGGGGCACCCCCACCCGGATGGTCTCCGGCGCCGCGGTGATGGCGGGCGGGGAGGGTTGGCCGGCCGGTGCTTCCGGCTCAGCCGTCTTAGACGGCGTTTTCGTCTCGGCCGGGGCCTCCGGTTGGGCCGGCTCGGCCGCTTGGGCCGGGGCGGCGGTGCCCAGGGCCTGGCGCAGCACCTGCGACGGCAGTTGCACCACCTGCGCCCCGGGCAGCTCGTAGGCCAGGCTGACGGTGTCGGGCTCCCGAATCTTGCTGGCCGCCAGCAGGTGCCGCCAGGGGCCTGGGCCGTCGGGGTCCACGGCCAACACCCGGCCCACCGAGGCCACGGCTTGTTGCAACTGGTCCAGGCTGCGGCCGGCCGCGGCCAGGTCGCGCTCCCGGTGCACCCACACGGCGTAGAGGCAGTGGATGCCCTGGACCGCCAGCTCCACCTGCCGGCGCTCCACCACCAACTCCAGGGTGTCGAGTTCGCCGCGGCCGGCCACCCGCAGCTTCACCGCGCCCCGGCGCGGCGCCGGCGGCTCGGCCACGGCCGGCGGCTCGGCGGCGGGGGTGGGCTGGCCGGAGTAGGCCACCGGGTGGATGCGTTGCGGCGGTACCTCCACCGCTGCGGCCAGCAGCTCCGGGTCGCTGATCAACGAGGCCAGCAGCCAGTGCCGCCAACCGGCCTGGTCGGTGGCCTGGTCGGCGGCCAATACCTGGCCGATGGATTCCAGGTTGGCGCGAAAAGACTCGGGGCTCACCCCCCGGGCGGACAGGTCGTGCTCGGGGTCGATCCACAGGGCGAACAGGGAGCGGCCGTCGGCCTCGGCCCTGGCCACCTCGGAGCGCTCCACCGTGAACTCGGCCGCGCCCAGCGCCTCCCCGCCGTCTACCCGCAGGGTGACGCGGCCCGAGGGCGCCTCCAGGACCGGCGAGCCATCCAAGGTGCACTGGTGGCTGCCGGTGGGGGACAACTCCACCTCGGCCAGTAAGGACTCCAGGCGGGAGGTTTCGGGACAGGGGGCGATGGTCTCTCCCGCCTGGATGTCGCGCAGCATGACCTGTAAGCGATCGATGCCGGCGAGCAAAGCGTCGACGACTTCAGTATGCGGCGCCAAGCGGCCGTCACGCATCAAGGTAAGGATGTTTTCCATAGCGTGGCCCAGGTCGGTCAAAGGATCAAAGCCCAGGAAGGTGGAGAATCCCTTGATACTGTGCACCGCCCGCAAGATGCGGTGGATGGCTTCGGGGGAAACGCAGCCGCCGCTTTCCATGGCCAACAGGTCGGGCTCCACGGCGTTGAGGTGCTCGTGGCTGTCGAGAACGAAGTCCTTTAGCAGAGCCTCGTCTACCGCTCCGGCCATTTATAACCCCTAGTTTGTGGACTCATCCCATGCCCCGGCGACCCGGCAGGCTCCAAAAAATATGACTGGACCAACTTGGCCAAGTTAATGGGCTAACAGAAATAGTATATCCTTTCATATGATGGGCATGCAACGTTTGGCTGGCTAGGCGGCGCAACCCAAATATATACCCGGTGTTAAGGCGCACCAGTGTGCGGCGGGTCAATCTCGCCGTAAAAACAATAACCCACCACGATTCCCAGGCGCTATAGATAGGGCGGGGTCCTGATTGTTAGCTCCAAAGAGCAAAGGACACGGCCACGGTCCGGGAACCACCGGACGGCAATTAAGCAATAACTGCTCAGAAACTGCCGGCTGATTAAGTCGTGATGCCGAGTTTGGGTGGGAGCGATCCGGTGGGACCTGCCCTTACCGCCGGCCCGGCCGGCCATCTTTTTTTCGCCACGGGCTTACCCGTGGCAGGAGAAATTAAGCTTGATACTTTCGGGATAGAATTCCTACGGCCGGGTAACCTATTATCACGCAGTAAATGATAGACTTGTGGGCCGCGAGGTGCGCGCTACAATATCTTGTGTGCCGAGCCTAAGTGGTATCGGATATTCTTTACTTTTACATTACGTAATAATTATATGGTAAAAATAGGAGAGAATTCAGTCGTCTTAGATGATAATATCTGTCTAGAAGCTGATGGAAAAATTTTACCCGGCAAAAAAGTATGGCTAAAAAGTGTGGACTAATCCCACAAAAGTTTTTAGAAAGTGATTAGGGCAGCCGAAAAGACCTATAAGGGCTGATTCGGGGAACCTTGGACCCAATCAGGGCGGGAGGAGGCCCGCCGACCACGGGGGGAGGCCTGGCAACGGCCGCCAAGGGCGACAGCCGGGGCGCAGGTGCGGGGGGCACACTGGGCCGGTCGCCGGTGGAGCTTGGCAGACGGTGGGGGGTTCGGGGAAGCCAATCACTCGATGGACCAGATTACCAATAAGGAGAAGAAGGCAAGTCCCTGGTCTACATTTTATCGAACGCCAGGGAGTGGCGAAGGTTACAGGGCTGGGGCGGTTGCGTCCAGCGGGTTGGGAGTTCCATGGAACAGGAACCACAGTATTTGCCTATTTCACCAAAGATTCTGTTTCCCAGCGAGACCCGGGAGTTTTCGCTGTATACCAAGAGAGGAAGCCACTACCGGCTCTATTGCTACAAGGACGACCCTTTTACCCGGGAACACAAGGAATTGCTGCTGGAGCGCGGCATCGCACGCGTCTACGTGCGGGCGCCCAGCCGTGATTGGTTTAAACAATACGCCCAGACCCACCTGGGTAGCGTATTGCAGGACCACACCATACCGCTGGAGGAGCGCAGCAGGGCCTTTTACGATACCTCCCTGTCGGTGGTGCGCCAGACCTTCAACCAGAAACTACCCCAAGGCCTGGACCCGGCGGTGCTGCAAAAGATCGAGCGCATGGTCAAGGAGGCCCTGTCTTTTCTCTCCCGCGAAGAGACCCTGCGCTCCCTGGGCGCCTTGATGTCGCACGACTATGACACCTATTGTCACAGCGTGAACGTCTTTATCCTGTCGGCCAGCATCCTGCAGACCTTCAAGCGCTTCAACGAAGACGACCTGGTGCAGGTAGGCATCGGGGCCATCCTGCACGACATCGGCAAGACCGAGTTGCCGTCGGAGATTATCAACAAGCCGGGCAAGCTGACGCCGGAGGAATACCGGCTGGTTCGTGAACACCCCCGGGTGGGCCAGCGGCTTTGCGCCGGCGCCCCGCTGCACCAGCAGTCGCACGATGTAATTTTGTACCACCACGAAAAACTCGACGGCTCGGGATACCCTATCGGGGCCCACGGCCATCATATACCCCAGTGCGTACGGGTGGTGACCATCGTGGATATCTACGACGCGCTTACCTCCAAGCGGCCCTATGCCCCGCCCTTGGCCCCGTTCGACGCCCTGCAACTGATGCGCAGGGAATTTGATGGCAAGATAGACCCGGTATATTACGAACGTTTTGTAAGACTTTTGAGCTTGACGTTATGAGCCTCTACAAAGACCCACGGGAGCTTCGTTCCTACTTTAGGGTAGAGGTCACCCCGGAAAAGCCGGCCTACTTGGTGCTGGAGGAGGGGGGACAACGGGTAGAGGTGTCTGACATCGGGGCCGGTGGCTTCGCCATACGACCGGTGGGGCCGGCGGTGCGGGAGTTTCTCCAGCAACCCGGCCTGGACGGTGCAAGCCAACACCGGGGCACGCTTTACCTGGACCTGGACGACTTCGAGCATAAAGCACCGGTGCCGCTTTGTTTCAAGGTAGTCGCCAGCAACGGGACTATTCGCTGCCAGATCGTCACGGTGGACCAACAGGGCCGCGACCGCCTTTTTACCTATGTACACGAGGCCGACCTACAGCAACGGGAGCGGTGCAACCCAGCTTACGTTTAGCCGTCGGGCCCCGGCCGTCGCCGGGCACGGCCGCGGGAGGCGCCCCGGGCGGCAGGTCCCGCTGCAGGCCTTGCAAACATTCCTTGCGTAGCGGCCAGGGCCGGCGCACAAATACTATATAGGCGATAGGAACAAGATGCTTGCCAAGGGGCTGCCGGGAGGGCGGTGATTCTGGTACAGTCATTGGGAGTTTTTACCAGGACGGCCGGGGGGAGCTCCGCCGGCCGGCGGCGAACCGAGGAGAGAGCATGGCCGCGTCTTCCAAGTTGGTGATCTACGCCGCGCTGGCCGGCAACCTGGCCATCGCGGTGACCAAGTTCGTGGCCAGCGCCTTCACCGGCAGCTCGGCCATGCTGGCCGAGGGCATCCACTCCCTGGTGGACACCGGCAACCAGGGGCTCTTGCTCTACGGGCTCAAGCGGGCCTCACGGCCGCCGGATGCCGACTTCCCCTTTGGCCATGGCAAGGAGGTCTACTTCTGGTCCTTCGTGGTGGCCATCCTCATCTTCGCGGTGGGCGCCGGCCTGTCCATCTACGAGGGCATCATCCACCTGCGGCACCCGGTGCCGGCCCAGGACTTCTACATCAACTACATCGTTTTGGGCCTGGCCATATTGTTCGAGGGCGCTTCCTGGCTGCTGGCCCTGCGCGAGTTCCGCAAGGTCAAGGGCCGGCGCGGCTACATCAAGGCGGTGCATCACAGTAAGGACCCCACCCTGTTCATGGTACTCTTTGAAGACTCGGCGGCCATGGCCGGCCTGGTGGTGGCCTTCATCGGCATCCTCTTGGTCCAGTTCACCGGCAACCCCTATTTTGACGGCGCGGCCTCGGTGGTCATCGGTCTGATCCTGGCGGCCACCGCTACCTGGCTGGCCTACGAGACCAAGGGCCTGCTCATCGGTGAGCGGGCCGAGCGCCAGGTGGTCGATGGCATCCGGGAGCTGGTGGGCAGCTACCCGGAGGTGGAGCACGTGGGCGAGGTGCTCACCATGCACATGGGCCCCGACTTCATCCTGGTCAACATCAGCGTGGACTTCATCGACAACCTGCCGGCCGGCGAGATGGAAAAGCTCATCGCCGAGCTGGACCGCAAAATCAAGCAGGCCTTCCCCCGGGTGCAGCGGGTCTTCGTGGAGGCCGAATCCTACCGCCCCCGCCGCCAGGAGGCGGCCTCCCCGCCGCCCTCTTAGCCCCCGGGGCTGGACTCGGCCGCGGTCCGTGCTTACCTTTGGACATGGGCCGGATACCCGGTCCGCCCCCTAGCTGGAGAGGCGAAAATGTCCGATAGCATCTACGTGGTGTGCCCCCATTGCGACGCGGTGAACCGGGTGCCGAGCCAGCGCCTGGAGCAAGGACCGAGCTGCGGCAAATGCCACGCTCCCCTGCTCGACGGCGTACCGGCCGCCCTGGACGGCGCACGCTTTGCCCGGCACCTGGCCAAAAGCGACCTGCCGCTGCTGGTGGATTTCTGGGCCCCCTGGTGCGGCCCCTGCAAGATGATGGCCCCGGCCTTTGAACAGGCCGCCGCCCAGTTGGCCGGGCGAGTGCGGCTGGTGAAGGTGAACACCGAGCAGGAGCCGGGTCTGGCTGCGCAATACAATATCGCTTCCATCCCCACCATGGTGCTCTTTGCCGGCGGCCGCGAAAAGGCGCGCACCAGCGGGGCCATGCCGGCCGAGGCCATCGTGGCCTGGGCGCGCGATAATTTGTAGGGCGGGAATCAGTCGTCGGCCGGGATGGGCCGGTGGACCAGCAGCACGGTGGAGTCGCAGCGGTTGATGATGTCGCTGGCCAGGGAGCCCAGGAATATTTTTTCCACCCGGTGGCTGCGGCGGGCGGCCATCACCACCAGGTCGTGGCTGGCGGCCTCGGCCAGGATCACCTCCGCCCGCGACTCGGCCGCCGCCGCCCGGGCGGTGACGTGTTGCCCCAGGTGGGCCTCGTCGGCCCAGGCCATGAGTTCCGCCTCGGCCTGCTCGGCCTGGGCGGCCGGGGCCTGGGGGTCCAGGCACTGCAACAGGGTGAACTGGTGCATGCCCACCCGGGCCAGGGCGGTGACCACCTCGCCGATGGCCTTGAGCTCCCGCCGGTCCACCATGGGCACCAGTATCTTGCGGGTGCTCAGCACCGGCCCGAAACGCACCACCACCACCGGGCAGATGTTTTGGCCGGCCACCGCCTCGGCGATGCGCAGCATATCGCGGTTGCTGGCGCGCAGTTGGTGGCCCAGCACCAGGGCGCGGGGGGCCAGGCGGCGGGTGGCCTGTACAAAACCCTCGATGAGGTTGTCGGCGCTGATCACCTCGGTGGTCAGGGGATAGCCGATGCTCTCCACCTCGGCCGAGGCCATGTCCACCAGCCCCTGGATATGCTGCTCCTCGTCGGCCAGGTCCTGGTCGCAGTCCTGGGCGCAGACGCGTAGGCCCATCGGCAACGCGCCGAAGTAGTGGCCGATGATGGTGGCGATGCGGGCCAGCCCCACTGCGGTGTCGGGATGGTCCAGGCCGAAGACCACCACCCCCCGGGGCCGGGCCGGCGGGGTGAGGGGGTCCCAGGCCCAGGGATATATCTGCAGGCCACCCACCACGCTGGGGGTGGGCTGGGCCGCCTCGCCCTCGGCAGCTGCGCTGGGCTCGTCAATTTGCTCGCCGGTCTCGCCGGCCCGGGTGAGGGCCAGCCGGGTGCACACCGGCCCCACCAGCTCGGCCAGCACCACCGAGCCCAGCACCAGCGGGGTGATGATCTCGCTGAAGCTTTTCATGCCCGGCTCACCCTGGACCAAAAACACCAGGCCGATGGCCACCCCGGCCTGGGGCAGCAGGCTCACTCCCAACAGGCGGCTAAGCATGTCGGGCGCACCGGCCAGGCGGCCGCCGAGATAGGCCCCGCCGATCTTGCCGGCGGCGCGCAGCAGGAAATAGAGCAGGGCCAGGCCGCCGGCCACACCTAGGGCCCCCAGGTCCACGTGGGCCCCGGCCAGGGTGAAGAACAAAACGTAGATGGGCGGCTCGAAGTCGTTGATGGCCCGGAAGATGCGCACGTCGCGCCGGCCGTGGTTGACCACGATGAAGCCGACGGCGATGCCGGCCAGCAGCGGCGAGAGGTTGAGCAGCCGGGCGGTCTCGCCGCACAGAAGCAGCACCGCCAGCCCCACCGTGAGCATCTCGGCCCGGTGCTTGAGGCGCACGATGATGACGTCCAGCAGCAGCCCGGCCGCCAGGCCCATACCCAGGGCCAGGAGGGTGTCGCCGAAGCTGCGCCCCACCATGATAAACAGCGAGCCGCCGGTGGTGGCCACCAGGTTCTTGGCGATGGTGAAGATTAGCCCAAACAGGATGATGGCCAGGCCGTTGTCCACCGCCACCACGGCCAGCAGGGTGCTGGTGAGCTTGCCGGTGGCCCCCAGCTCGCGGGTGACGTGCAGGATGGAGGCCGGGGCGGTGGCCACCGCCATGGCCCCCAGCAGCAGGGCGAAGACCAGGCAGTCGCCCGCCGCCCAACCCGCGCCTCCCCAGCCCAGCAGCCAGGCGGCCAGGAAGGTGCCCAGCCCCACCAGCACCAGGGCTCCGGCGCTCTCGCCCAGACCCATGGCGCTCACCACCTTGGCCGCGCGGCGCAGGGGAGCCAGCTCCAGGTGCTCGCCGATGCCAAAGGCGATGAGCATCAGGGCCAGGTGGGTGAAGTGCCCTAGGTCGTGGCCGGCGGTCTGCTCATCGATGAGCCCCAGGCCAAAGGGTCCCAGCAGGAGGCCGGCCACGATATAGCCGGTCACCGAGGGCAGCCGGGCCAGGCGGGCCAGGCGGGCGGCCACCACGCCGGCGCCCAGCAGGATGGCCAAGGCCAGGGTTACCGAAAACACGGCGTCCCCGGGCTGACCAGCAGAGGGTTGGTGACAGCGGGTTCCATACTTAAAATAATTATCAAACCGGCCCCGGCAGGTCGAGCAAAAAGGGCCGGCCAGCCGGGAGACGCCATGGGCTACCCATTACCTAAACACCGGCCAGGTCCGCTGCTACGACCAGGCAGGACGCGGCATACCCTGCGCCAGTCCGGCCCAGGCCGCCGAGGCCGGCCGTCTTAGCGGATGCAGGAGATGTAGTAGCGCAGCCCCTGGTCCTCACGCCGCACCAGCACCCCGTGGTTCTCGCTCTCAAAGCCGGGGAAGGCGCCGTCGAACTCCTGGCACACCCCGAGGTATTGCACGATGGTGCGGGTCTCGGGGCCAAAGCGCTCGCCGGGCATGATCACCGGTATGCCCGGCGGGTAGGGCACCACCATGGCCGCGGCGATGCGCCCCTCCAACTCGCCCAGCGGCACCTCTTCCACCCGGCCCTGGACCAGGTGGTCGTAGGCCTCGGCCGGGATCATGGCCGGCACCGGCAGCTCGTCGCAGACATCGCGCACGATCACCGACATGCGGTTTTGCCGGTAGTGGGCGTGCATCTGGTCGGCCAGGTCCTTGAGCCCCATGGCGCCGTAGCGCTCCGGGTGGTGCTCCACCAGGTCCTCGAACAAGTCGGCCAGGGGGGTGTTGGCCTGGTAGTGGCGTTGGAACTGGAACAGCTCGGCCAGCAGGGTGCCGCTCTTGCCCTTGGTCACCCCCATGGAAAATAGCATCAGGAAACAGTAGGGCCCGGTCTTTTCGGGCACGATGCCACGGGACTCCAAGAAGCGGCTCACCAGGGCGGCCGGCACCCCGGTCTCGTCCATGGTGCCGTCCGGGGCGATGCCCGGGCAGAGGATGGTGACCTTGATGGGGTCGAGCATGGCATGCCCCGGGGCCAGGGAGTCGAAGCCGTGCCAGGCGGCGCCGGGCTCCAGCAGCCAGCAGGCGGGGTCGCTCTCCAGGCGGGCCGCGCCCACGGCGGCGAAGTCCTGGCCGTCCACCGTGGCCGGTTGCCAGGGGCTGAAGAACCAGCCGCCGGCAGCGACGGCCTCCTCTTGCACCTGCCGGAGCTTGCGGCGGAAGGCCACCGCCTCGGCGATGCAGTCGCCGATGAGCGCCCGGCCGCCGCCGTGCTGCATCATGGCGGTGGCCACGTCCAGGCTGGCGATGATGCTGTACTGGGGGCTGGTGGAGCTGTGCATCATGAAGGCCTCGTTGAAACGCTTAGGGTCCACCCGCGAGGCGGGGTCGCCTAGGTGGCGGTCCTTGACGTGCACCATGGAGGCCTGGCTGAAGGCGGCCAGCAGCTTGTGGGTGGACTGGGTGGCGAACAGGGGGCAGTCGCCGGCCTCCGGGTTGTCGGCCATGGCGAAGCGGCCCTGGTACATGGGGTGGAAGCGGGCGTAGGCGTACCAGGCCTCGTCAAAGTGCAGGCCGCCCACAAAGCCCGACAGCCCCTGCTCCAGCGGGGCCACGTGGTAGCAGAGCCCGTCGTAGGTGGAGTTGGTGATAACCACGTGGGCCACGTCCTCGGGCGTCTTGCCGGCGGCCAGCGGGTTGGCCGCCAGGGCCGCGGCCACCGAGTCGCGGTTAAACTGCTCCGGCGCGATGGGGCCGATGATGCCCTGGCTGTTGCGGGTGGGGGTGAGGTACACCGGGATCACCCGGGTCATGATGAGGCTGTGGCAGATGCTCTTGTGGCAGTTGCGGTCCACCAGCACCACGTCGCCGGGGGTGACCCGGCCGTGGAAGACGATCTTGTTGGCGGTGGAGGTGCCGTTGGTGACGAAGTAGGTCTGGTCGGCCCCAAAGGCGCGGGCCGCGTTGCGCTCGGCCTGGCCCACCACCTCGCTGTGCTCCAGCAACGAGCCCAGCTCCGGCACGCTGATGGACAGATCGCTGCGCAGGGTGTTCTCGCCGAAAAAGTTGAAGAAGTTGCGCCCGGCCGGCGACTTGAGAAAGGCCACCCCGCCGGTGTGCCCCGGGGTGTGCCAGGCGTACTTGTACTGCTGGGCGTACTGCACCAGCTCCTTGAAAAAGGGCGGCAGCAGGTGGGCCACGTACTCGGCCGCCGCCTGCTCGATGTGGCCGGCGATGAAGTCCGGGGTGTCCTCGGTGATCCAGAAATAGCCGGTTACCTGCTCCAGCACCCGGGTGGGAATCTCCTCCACCGCCAGGCGCTCGGTGCACAGGAAGATGGGCAGGCGGTAGTTGCGGGCCCGGATGGCGTCGATGAGCTCGATGGGCCGCTCGGTGTCGCAGCCGTCGTCTTCCAGGCAGAGGTCCCAGTCCACGATGACGCAGCCCAGGTCGGCCCGGGTATTGAAGACCAGGCGGCCGTCGTCGTAGTCGCTGGCCAGGAGCACCTTGAATTCGCGCGACTGCAGGTGCTCCACGATGTGGCCCAGGGCGCGGCCGGTGGCGTTAGTGGCCTCGATCTCGTCGTCGATGATCAGCACGGGAAAGTTTTTATGCCACTGCATGATTACTCCTCCACTTCCGGCGAGCGCCAGGTAGGCTTTTTAAAATGGCTGATGATAAAGGGCAGGCCGATCATGACCAGCAGGCCCAGGGCCATGAAGGCTTCGTAGAGGGTGGCGTAGCTTATGGCCACCGCGTGCAGCCAGCGGTTGGGCATGAAGCGCAGGTGGAGCATCAGGTTGCCGGCCGGCAGGTTGTCCGGGGGCACAAAGCCGATGGCCAGGGCGAAGAGGCAGGCGGCCGATCCCAGCCCGGCCACCACCCACATGCCGGCCCGGCCGCCGGCCACCCGGTAGGCGCGTGGGGTGTCGGGCCGGCGGTAGCGCAGCACGATGGCGCTGATGAACATCAGTAGGTACATCACCACGTAGACTTGGGTGCAGATGGCGATGAGGATCCAGTAGGAGCTGCTGATGGTGGGCATCACCAGGAAGATGAGCGAGATGAAGCTCACCCAGGCCGCCTGCACCAGCAGGATGTTCACCGGTATGCCCTGGGCGTTGGTCTTTTGAAAAAAGGGCGGCAGGTCCCCGCCGCGGCCCACCGCCATGATCCCCTTGGCCGGCCCCACGATCCAGGTGGATACCATGGCCACCGCTCCCAGGGCGGTGAGTCCCGCGATGATGGGGGTGAGCCAGTCCAGGTGCAGGGCGGCGAAGATGGCGGTGAAGGTCTGCATGATGCCGGTGACCAGGCTCATCTGCTTGACCGGCACCACCACCGCGATGGCCAGGGAGCCCAGTAGGCTCAGGGCGAAGATGAGCACCGCCGACAGGGCGATGGCCCGGGGGTAGTCCCGCTGGGGATTGGCCACCTCGCCGGCGTGCACCGCGCTCATCTCCATGCCGCAAAAGGCCAGCATCAGGCCCACGAAAAAGACCACCTGCTTGAGGTTGGACAGGTCGGGCACCAGGGTGGCGGTGTTCAGGCTCATGGCCACCGGCTGGCCGCCGACCACCCAGACCACGGCCAGGATGATGAGCAGGGCCCCGGGCACCAGGGTGCCGATGACCGCCCCCACCGAGCTGATGAGCCCCGAGAGCTGCATGCCCCGGAAGTTGAGGAGGGTGCCGCCCCAAAAGGTGACCAGCATCACCGTGATCATGAAAAACTTGTTGCTGGCCAGGGCCGGGTTGAAGATGTAGGCTACCGCCCCGGCGATGAAACTCAGCACGGTGGGGAACCAGAAGAGGTTGTTCATCATTTGCATCCACACCGCCAAAAAGCCCAGGCGCGGCCCCAGGGCCTCCTTGACCCAGACGTAGATGCCGCCGGTCTGGGGCCAGCCGGTGGCCAGCTCGGCGGCCACCAGGGCGGTGGGGATGAAAAAGGTTACCGCGGCCAGGGAATAGAAAAAGATCATGCCCAGGCCGTACTCACTGGCCACCGGCAGGTTGCGCAGGCTGGCGATGGCCGCCACGTTGATCATGGCCAGGGTGAATACCTTGAGGCCGGCCTGGCCTGGGGTGTTACGGGGCATGGTTTCTCCTGATGGTTGCGGCCGGCGGAGGCCGGCCGTGATGAGCGGTTGAGTTTTACTTATTATAATATAGTTGCGCCGGTGGCGTTATGGGTGCTTTGCCCCAGGCCCACCCCGGTCCCCACCAGCAGGTGGAAAAACCAACCCACCTGGGGATGCAGCAGCCCGTCAAATACCATGAAATGATACAGCAGGCCGGCCAGGGGCAGGGCCAGGGCCAGGCGCAGGGCCCGCCGCCCCGGCGGGTCGGCGGGCCGGGGTCGCAGGCCGGCGGCCAGGGCCAGGGCCAGCAGGGCCAGGTAGAGCAGGGTGAATGGCAGCCCCAGCCCGGCCATGAAGGTGAGCACCACGTTTTCGTGGGTCACCACCAGGTCCAGGTAGTCGGCGAACTTTTGCTTGCTCACCGGGGCCAGGCGCATTTGGTAGTCGGCCAGCAGGTGGCCGCGCGGGGCGCGCAGGCCCACCCCCAGCCAAGGGTGGGCCATGGTGACGTGCCAGGCAAAGGCATAGCTCTCCAGGCGGTAGTAGACCGGCGGACTGGTGGGGGTGAGCTCGGCCCGCTTGTCCGGGAAGACGGCGAAAAACACCGCGGCCACAGCCACCGCGGCCAGCAGGCCCACCAGCAGCCAGCGCCGCGCCGCCCGCACCCACCCCAGGCCCAGCAGGGTCATGACCGCCGGGGCCACCACGGCCGAGCGCAAGGAGGTGGCGAACAAGGTCAAGAAGGTAACGGCCAAGGAGGCCCAGGCGGCCAGGCGTCGCCGGCCGGCCCCGATTAGGGCCAGGGCCAGGGGGCCGAAGCTCAGGGCGATGAGCCGGGCGGCGTAGGGGTGGGGGTTGGCGTCGAGCAGGCGCCAGACCTGGCCGAAGCGCAGCCAGGAGACCAGGGAGAACACCAGCATCAGACCCAGGGCCAGGCAGCACAGCCAGGCCAGGCCCTCGGCCCGCGCCCGCCCGGTTACCAGCACCCGGCCGCACCAAAAGCCGCCGGCCGCCGGCAGCATAACCGCGGCCGAGCGCAGGGTGGACTCCAGCGGCTCGGCGCTGGCCAGGCCGCTGGCCAGGGCCAGCAGGAGCAGGGCCGCGGTGCCCAGCCACTCCAGGGGCCGGGGCCGGGGGCGCATGCCGGCGGCCCCGGCCACCGCGGCCAGCAGGCAAAGGGCGCACAACAGGGTGGTGAAAAGATTGGCCCGCGAACCGGACACCAGCACCAGGTAGGGTTTGAGGGTGGCCGCCTGCAGGCTGGTGAGCGCCACCAGGGCCATGGCCGCCGCCTGCCAGCCGGAGACGCCGCGCAGGCCGGGGACGGAGGAGATGATGGGGGATGCCGTGGGTCGCATAGCCAGGATTATGGGGCCAGGCGGCCCGCGCGGTCCAGGAAAAAGCGCCGGCCCCGGCTGGTCCGCGGGCGCGCCGCCCGCCCCGGCCCTAAAAAAACGTCCCCCGGTCACTGACCGGGGGTGAATGAGCCGTCGGCGGCCCGGTGGCAGGGCGCGATGTTGGGTCGGGCTTAGAAAAGCCCCTGCGTCCGGGCCTGGGAGATGGTTAGCGGATTGCCCCCGTCCGGGGTGGCGCCCGCCCGGTTGGCCCCCTGGCCGGGGCGGGGGTTAGTCGAGCTTCATGCTGAACTTGGCCACCAAGGTAATGCAGGTCCAGAAAAAAGCCGCGCCCAGTGCGCCGATGAGTACGTTGAGTGCCTCCATGGCTGCCCTCCGGTTGGACTGGTTTGATTGGGCGTATAGATTAATATAAATCGCTAGGGGATGCTAGAAACTTTTGCTGGTGGCAACCGGGGCGGTTAGCAACTACACCCCGCGCCGCAAGAGGGTCCCTGGGGCAGAGGGTTGGCCGAGCTGATGAGGATGCCCTCACGGATGCCGTCGTCCACGTAATCGACCTTGAGCCGCCCCACCTGGGCCGACAGGGCCTTGTCCACCACGTAAGTGAAGCCGCCGATGTCATAACGGTGGTCGCCCTCTTGCACCTGGTCCAGGCCCAACATCAACTGGGAGGCGCCGCAGCCGCCGCCGAGATAAATGCGGATGGCCCGGCCCGGGTCCTTTTGGGCCATGGCCGCCTGGATGACGGTTTGAGCCTCGTCGGTTATTTCGAGCATTTGGGGTTATCCTTTCTAAGTGCTTAGCATGCCGACGCTATACAATAAAACCTAAGCATGGTTGGGGACCACGGCAAGGGCCGGACGGGCTCGCGGCCGGGGTAATGCTTCTTTACACGGCGTGATCCAAGGGTTAGGCTATTTAAGTATACGATGGTGATTATTGCTGGTAGTGGATGCAGCGCGCCGGATAAATGATGGTCCCGCGTTGTGTTGGGGGTAGTATGCGGGGAACGTGGAAGAACGGTTGGGCGGTGGGGTTGCTGGCGACCCTGCTGTTTGGGGTTTTGGGCTGCCAACCGGTGGATGACGGCAGCTTCCAGGGATACGTGGAGGCCGAGTTCACCTTTTTGGCTTCGCCCCAGGGGGGGTACCTGGCCAAGCTGGCGGTACAACGCGGCCAGGCGGTGAAGCCCGGGGACTTGGTGTTTAGCCTGGAAAACCAGGCCCTGGCCAAGGCGGTGAGCGAAGCGGCCAGCCGCCTGCAACAGGCCAAGGAACGACTGGCCGACATGCAAAAGGGCGCCCGCCCCACCGAGATTCAGGCGCTGGAGGCCAAGCTGGCCCAGGCGAGCAGCTCGCTCAAGCTCACCGAGCTGGAGTACCGCCGGCGCCTGAAGCTGTTTAAGCAAAAGGCCATTCCCCGGGCCGACCTGGACCGGGCCCGCACCCTCTATGACCGCGACCGGGCCCAGGTGAGCCAGATCAAGGCCCAACTGGCCACCGCCCGCCTGGGGGCGCGCAGCGGCCGGGTGGCCGCGGCCCAGGCCGAGGTGGCCGCGGTGGCGGCCGTTTTGGCGCGGGCCCGCTGGAACCTGGCCCAATTGACCCGCCGGGCCCCGTTGGCCGGCCGGGTGTTCGATACCTATTTCACGGCCGGGGAGTGGGTGCCGCCGGGGCGTCCGGTGGCCTCTTTGCTGGTGCCGGGTAACCTGCGGGTCCGTTTCTTTGTGGACGAGCCCAGCTTGTCCCGGGTGAAGCTGGGCCAGGCGGTGGAGCTGTCGTGCGACTCCTGCCCCGCCGGGCTCAAGGCCCGGGTCAGCTACGTCTCGCCCCAGGCCGAGTACACCCCGCCGGTGATCTACAGCACTGAGAGTCGTTCCAAGCTGGTCTTCATGCTCGAGGCCAAGCCCCGGGAGGCGGCGGCCCAGCTCAAGCCGGGGCAACCCATGGTCGTACGCCTGGTGGCGCCGGAGAGCCAGCCGTGAGTCAGCCGGAGGTGGTCATCGACGTAAAGGGGCTCACCAAGCGCTTCGGCTCGCGCACCGTGGTGGACAATTTTACGCTCCAGGTCAACCGCGGCGAGATATACGGATTCCTGGGCCCCAACGGCTCGGGCAAGACCACCACCATCCGCATGATCTGCGGCCTGCTCAAACCCGACGGCGGTAGCGGCACCTGCCTGGGCCACGACGTGATCACCGAGAGCGACGCCATCCGGCCCCAGGTGGGCTACATGGCCCAGCGCTTCAGCCTCTACGAAGACCTGACGGTACGCGAGAACCTCCAGTTCATCTCCCGCCTGTACCAGGTTGCAAACCTGGGGCAGGAGCTGGACCAGGTGGTGGAGCGCCTGGGGCTGGGGCGCTACCTGGACCATTTGGCTGGGGCGCTGTCAGGCGGTTGGAAACAGCGGCTGGCCCTGGCCTCCTGCCTGATCCACCACCCCCGCCTACTGCTGCTGGACGAACCCACCGCCGGGGTGGACCCCAA
>JAMOVV010000106.1 GCA_027067385.1 Desulfarculaceae bacterium | reverse complement strand
GGTGAACATGCCGGCGCAGCTTCCCGGGCCGGGACAAGCCGCCTGCTCCAGCTCGGCCAGCTCGGCCGGGTCCATGGTCCCGGCCTCCACCTTGGCCACCGCCTCGAAGACGGTGATGAGGTCCACTACCTGCCCGCCGAACTCGCCGTGGGCCATGGGACCGCCGGTGACCATGATCGCCGGCAGGTTCAGCCGGGCGGCGGCCATGAGCATGCCGGGCACAATCTTGTCGCAGGCCGCCACCAGCACCAGGGCGTCAAAGGCATGGGCGCTGGCCATTAGCTCCACGCTGTCGGCCACCAGCTCCCGGCTGGGCAGGGAACAGTACATGCCCCCGTGGCCCATGGCCAAGCCGTCGCAGATGCCGATGGTGTTGAACTCAAAGGGCACCCCGCCGGCCTGGCGCACCCCGCGCCCCACCGCCTCGGCCAGGCGGTCCAGGTGCATGTGCCCCGGCACCACCTGGTTGTACGAATTGGCCACCCCCACAAAGGGACGGTCCAGGTGGCGGCGCTTCACCCCCAGGGCGTGCAGCAGGCTGCGCTGGGGGGCGCGGTGAAGACCTTTTTTCATCTGGTCGCTGGGATAAACCATCCAAACAACTCCAACCGTGCCGGCCGCCCCGGGTGCGGGTCCGCGGTGCAAAGAGGCGGAGCGCCGGTTGTGGCCGGTTCAAATAGCTCTTAGGCGCCTACCTGGCGGTAAGGACGCGGAGCAGACGTTATGTAAGTGATTAGTGCCCCTACAGGGGCAGAATAATGAGGCTAAGTACGGAGATAATCAGGCAGGGCAGAAAACGGAGGGAGTTGCGGCCAAAGCGGGGTGCCGCAGTGCAAGCCTTGGGTCCTGAGCTGGACATGGGTTTCCGTTTCATGATTAGTCCTCCTGATGAAAAAGACTATGCAGCAAACCTATAGCAAGGTTTTTTCAGGCGTCAACCTATTTTTTGGGTCCCGGCGGGTATAAATTTTATCCCGTTGGAGTCGCCAGACGGCACCTGGCCAGGCAACCATGTGCATTTCATAATGCATTTCAACCCTATATCCCTACCGGCCCCTGGGGGCCGGCCCGGTATGACCAGGACCGCTGGGCACCGAAAAAATATCACCATAACCGCCGGCCGCGGCCCGCGAAGGCGATTTTATAGTAGGCTGGGGCCATAAAAACCAGGATAAGTTTAACCGGGCGGGGAGAGATGTCGATGAATATAGCCTTTGTGGGACTCGGCACCATGGGAGCTCCCATGGCCATGAGCTTGCTCCGGGCCGGCTACCGGCTCACGGTGCACAACCGCACCCGCGACCGGGAAGAGCCCCTGGCCGCGGCCGGGGCCGCGCGCGCCGCCAGCCCGGCGGAGGCGGCCCAGGGGGCCGAGGTGATCATCACCTGCGTCAGCGACACCCCGGACGTGCGGGAGGTGGTGCTGGGGGAGCGCGGGGTGATCCACGGCGCGCGTCGCGGGGCGGTGGTGGTGGACATGTCCACCATCAGCCCGGCGGCCACCCGCGCCATGGCCGAGCGCCTGGCTAAGCGGGAGGTGGGCCTGGTCGACGCGCCGGTATCCGGCGGCTCGGAGGGGGCCGAGCGCGGCACCCTGGCCATCATGGCCGGCGGATCGGAGGCCGAGGTGGAGACGGTGCGGCCGGTGCTCTTGGCCATGGGTTCCACGGTGACCCACGTGGGGCCGGTGGGCGCCGGCCAGGTGACCAAGGCCATCAACCAGACCATCATCGCCGGGGTGTACCAGTCGGTGGCCGAGGGGGTGGCCCTGGGGCTGGGGGCCGGGTTGAACCTGGAACGGGTGCTACAGGCCATCGCCGGCGGGGCGGCCGCCTCCTGGGTTTTGGATAACCGCGCCCGCTTTATGATCGACAACTCCTATCCCCTGGGTTTTCGCCTGCGGCTACACAAAAAGGACCTGGACATAGCCTTGGCCGAGGCGGCGGAGCTGGGGGTGAGTATGCCGGTGGCCGAGATGGTCAGCCGGGTGGAGGAGGAACTCATCGCCACCGGCCACGGCGAAAAGGACGTCAGCGCCCTGGCCATCGCGGTGCGCCGGGCCGCGGGCATGGACTAGAACCGGCGGGGGCTACTTGGGCTTGCGCGAGCCCTTGACCCGCCAGGCCTCGGAGGCATAGGCGGCCACCAGCACCAGGGCGGCCAGGATGCCGGCCACCAGCAGGCTGCCCTTGAAAAAGAAGTAGGAGAGGAACCAGCCGCCGGCCAGCCCCAGGATGAGGCGCACCAGGAATATGACGATCTTGGGATTGTATGCGGGGCTCATTGCACCATACGTCCTTGGTCGAGTTTGAGCCATGATACCTTATGCCGGGCCTTTTAGCCAGGCGCGGCGCGGCATAAGACACGATAACTATTTACAACCCCGGAGCCGGCCGGGATAATTGGACCATATTGCAAACTGGCCATGAGCGGCCCCGCGCGGCGGCGGCCGGCCAACCCGAGGAAAACGTCATGAGCCCCGACCAACCACAGGAAAAGATAAAAAAGGCCCTCACCGATGACTTCGACCCCACCGCCGAGCTGTGGGACCGCATCACCGAGGATATCGCCGAGGGCGGAGCGCCCTGCTTAGACACCATCGCCGAACTGGTGGACCAGGCCTGCCACCAGGACCCCAAGGGCGGCAAGAAGCAAGACCCGTAGGCACTCACCAGGGGGCCCCGGGGTCCCAAGGGGGATAAGTGGACTGGAAGCGTTTGTACCGCCAGCGCCGGGTGGAGGCCGAGGAGGCCCTGCTCCAGTTGCGCTCCGGCAGCCGCATATTCCTGGGCTCGGGCTGCGGCGCCCCCCGCCACCTGCAACGGGTGCTGGCCTCCTTGGACGACCGGTTGCACGACATCGAGGTGCTGCAGGTGCTAAGCGTGGCCCAGGAGGAGTTCCTGCGCCTGTGCCGCAGCGACAGCCTGCGACCCACCCAGGTCTTCGTGGCCGCCAGCCAGCGCGAGGAAGTGAGCCTGGGCCAGACCGACTACACCCCGCTGAAGCTTTCGGACGTGCCGGAGCTCTTGGCCAGCGGGCGCTGGGCCATCGACGCCGCCATCATCCAGGTGAGCCCGCCGGACCAGCACGGCTACTTCTCGTTGGGGGTGGCGGTGGACGTGGTAACCGAGGCGGTGCGCCAGGCCCGGGTGGTCATCGCCCAGGTGAACCAGTTCATGCCGCGCACCCTGGGCCGCAGCTTCGTGCACCTGAACCAGATCACCCACCTGGTGGAATACGACGAGCCCCTGATCACCTACCACGGGACCGAGGCCGGTGAGCTGCAGGCCCGGGTGGCCGCCCACGCCGCCCGCCTGGTGCCCGACGGGGCCACCATCCACTGCGGCCTGGGGGTGCTGCCCCAGACGGTGCTGCGGCTCTTGGGGGACAAGAAAAACCTCGGCGTGCACACCAACGCCCTCACCGAGGCCTACCTGGACCTGGCCGAGGCCGGGGTCATCACCGGCGCGGCCAAGACCATCTACCCCGACCGCATGGTGGCCTCACTGTGCCTGGGCGGTGAGCGGCTTATCAATTTCGTGGCCGACAACCCCCAGGTGGAACTGCTGCCGGTGACCATTACCAACGACCCCGCGGTGATCGGCCGCAACCACCGCATGACCTGCCTGCACGAGGCCCTGGAGATCGACCTCACCGGCCAGGTCTGCGGCGGGGCCATCGGGGGACGGGTCTTCGCCGGCCTGGGAGCCATGCACGACTTCTCCCGGGGCGCGGCCCACAGCCCCGGCGGGGCCGATATCGTGATGCTCACCAGCACCCGGCCCAACGGCTCCAGCCGCATCATGGCCTCCTTGAGCCCCGGGGCCGAGGTGGATATGGCCCGGTCCGAGGTGCGCACCGTGGTCACCGAGTACGGCGCGGCCCACCTGCACGGGCTGAGCCTGCGCGAGCGCGCCCTGGCCCTCATCGACCTGGCCCACCCCAACCACCGCGACGGACTGCTCACCGCCGCCCGCCAGCAAAAGCTCATCACCGACAGCCAGATACTCACCCCCCTGTTCACCGGCATCTACCCCGCCGAGTTCGAACGCACCGTCAAACTCAAAGACGGCAGCGAGGTCTTCATCCGGCCGGTGAAACCCACCGACGAGCGCCTGGTGCAGCAGTTCTTCTACGGTATGAGCGACCGCGAGGTCTACTACCGCTTCCTGCACGGCCTCAAGTCCTTCCCCAAGAAGGACATGCAGATGATGGTGAACATCGACTACCACCGCCAGATGGCCCTGTTGGCCATCACCGGCGATTTCGAGTCGCCCCGGGTGGTGGGGGTAGGGCGCTACGTGCTGGGCGAGGGGGAGATGCCCGAGGTGGACTTCGCGGTGAGCAGCGACTTCCAGGGCAAGGGGCTGGGCCGGGCGATCATGAACGCCCTGGTGGATATCGCCAAGCAGCGGGGACTGCCCGGGGTGAGCGCGGTGATCATGAGCGACAACCTGGCCAGCCTGCACATCTTCTACAACCTGGGTTACGCGGTCACCGGCACGGTGGACCGGGGGGTGACTGAAATCCAGGTGCACTTCGACCGCCCGGTGACCGAGCCCACCGTGGAGCTAAAGTACGAGGGCAAAGAGCCTCGCCAGCCATAGTGGGTGGCAGATTCGTCACCCGCGAACCTTGGCTCACGGCCGACTTATGGGGCCGGGGCTGTTTTGCATAGCCGGTGGCAATTGAATGAAGCGGGGCGCTCAAGGCAAGACGGGCGGCCCCTACGCCAGCCGCGGCACGCGGCAATGACCGCGGCGGCCGCTTAAGATCGGCCCGACCGTTTCAAGGCCGGCCCCAAGGACCGCCCGGAAGGCTCTGGCCTGGACACGGCCATGTCAACTTGTTCCAAGGAAAATCCACCGCTGGCGACAAAGAACCCCAAAAATCCCGCCGCCGGTTGACGAGTTCGGGGGTGGTGGCATAAATTTAGCCCCGGGCGAGAGTGGCGGAATTGGTAGACGCGCTGGCCTTAGGAGCCAGTACCTGTGGTGTGGGGGTTCGAGTCCCCCCTCTCGCACCAACCATCACCGGCCCGCCAGGGACCGCCAACTCAAACCAGGCGCCACTACCGTCCCTGCCTGCCTGGCCGCAACCCAAACCCACCTCGCAAAAAAGTCGCCGCCCGGTTAACACCAGCGGTAAAATTATGCTACCAATGGGAGCAATAAGCGCATCAGGCAAAAACCAGCTTTTAGGTGTGCATTTTCTCTTGACAAAGACCGGATGGGCCGGTCAAATGCTTAGTTAATACCATTAACCAACTTGGTGAAAGATCGAAATGGCCTTACCGAGCGAAACTCCACGGCTGCGAGAGCTGATGTCCGAGGTGGTGCATTGCTGCCAGGATCGCATGGTCTACGAGTCCCGCAGGTTCAACCTGCCCCAGGCCGAGATTAAGTGCTTAATGCTCTTTGCAGAGATCGGGCAACAGACGGTGACCCAGGTGGCCCAGGGGCTGGACGTGGCCAAGAGCCGGGCCAGCAACATCCTTTCGGATATGGCCACCCGCGGCCTGGTGAGCTTTGACCCGGACCCCGACGACGGGAGGGTCAAGCTGGTTAGCCTCACCGACCGGGGCAAGGAGTACGCCGCGGAGATCGGAGATTTTATTACCAGGATTCACGGCGCTGTCTTGTCTCGCCTGGAGCCGCCGGAACGAGTCATGGTCATTAAATCCCTGGAACTGCTTAAGAACGCCATGGATTCGGTCAAACAACAGTTGGAAGAAATGTAATTTTGGGGAGAGAAAAAAGATGAAAAAGCTGGTTTTAATGATGATGGCCCTGGCCATGGTGACCCTGCCGGGCGCCGCCCTGGCCACCAACGGCATGAACATGATTTCCTACGGCGGCCAAGAGGCGGGTATGGCCGGCGCTTCCCTGGCCGTGAGCGACAACGCCATGGCCATGAACAACAACCCGGCCGGCCTGGCACAGGTCAAGGGCAAGGAGCTCATCGTGGGCCTGAGCCTGCTCATGCCTAAACTGAGCCACAGCGACTCCATGAACGGCAAGGTCGACGGTGAGACGGCCTACTTCCCGCTGCCCACCCTGGCCTATGCCCAGCGCCTGGGCGGCAGCGGCTTTGTCCTGGGCCTGGGCGTGTTCGCCCAGGGCGGCATGGGCGCGGACTTCAAAAACCTGCGCACCGCCTTTGGCACGGTGGACGAGACCTACACCAACGTGCGCTACGTCAAGCTGGCGCCCACCCTGGCCTACCAGGTAAACGACCAGTTCTCCCTGGGCCTGGCCCTTAACCTCGGCTACGCCGACATGGAGATGCGCTTCTTCCCCAACACCATGGTGGCCGGCGTCTTCGCCGGTATGCAGCTAGGGCGAGTCTACTCCTTTGGCTACGGGGCCAAGCTGGGGGCCATGTACAAGCCCAACGACATGATCAGCCTGGGGATCACCTACACCACCAAGACCGCCATGACCTTTGAACACGGCAATATCGAGTTCGCCGGCATGGGCTCCTTCGAGGCCAAGGTCGAGGGATTCAACTGGCCGTCGTCCATCGGCTTTGGCGTGGCCCTGCGCCCCACCAGCCGGCTGCTCATCGCCTTTGACGTGACCTACATGCAGTGGTCCAAGGCGGTGGACCAGGTGGTGATCGTCACCAACGCGCCGGCCCCCATGAACCGGGTGGTCTTTGACATGGGATGGGAGGACCAATGGGTCTTCGCCATCGGCGCGGCCTACCAAGTCACCGACAAGCTCACCCTGCGCGCTGGCTACAACTACGGCAAAAACCCGGTGCCGGCCGAGAACCTCTCCCCCCTGTTCCCGGCCATCGTGGAGCACCACATCACCCTGGGCCTGGGCTACCAGTTCAGCCCCACCGTGAAGCTGGACGTGGCCTTTGAACACGCCTTCGACAACTCGGTCACCTACGACAACCCCAACGCCCCCTTTGGCCCCGGGGCCCAGGAGAGCCACAGCCAAAATACCATCCACATGTTCCTGACCTTTAGTTTCTAGATAAAGGAGGCAGGCATGAACGACCAAGATATCGCCAAGCTGGTTGAGCAAAAGGTCGCCGAGCAACTGGCGACCCAGGAAGCCCGGGCCATGACCATCATCGCCTCCAAGGGCACCCTGGACTGGGCCTACCCGGTGCTGATCCTAGCCTCCACCGCGGCGGCCATGGACCTGGAGACCAGTATCTTCTTCACCTTCTACGGCTTAGATATCCTCAACAAAAAGAAGATCAACAGCCTCAAGGTGCCGCCCATCGCCAACCCGGCCATGCCGGTGCCCATGCCCAACATCCTTGGCATGCTGCCGGGCATGACCGCCATGGCCACCATGATGATGAACTCCTGGATGAAAAAGGCCAACGTGCCCTCGCTCAAGGAGCTCCTGGACCTGTGCATCGAGGCGGACGTGAAGATGATCGCCTGCCAGATGACCATGGACGTGATGGGGGTTAAGCGCGAAGACCTCATCGACGAGTGCGACGTGGGCGGCGCGGCCAGCTACTTGGCCGAGGCGGCCAAGGCCCAGATCAACCTTTTTGTCTAAGCTGGGTCGGTAAAAGCCGTCCATGGCTTTTACCTCTTGGAGCTTGCCGGAAGTAAATCCCGCCAAGCTCTCGCCCTCCTGCAAGCTAGCCGCTTGCAGGAGGGCGCCGGGCCATCCATGGCCCGGATAGCTGGGTCGGTAAAAACCGTCCATGGCTTTTACCTCTTGGAGCTTGCCGGAAGTAAATCCCGCCAAGCTCTCGCCCTCCCGCAAGCCAGCCGCTTGCAGGAGGGCGCCGGGCCATCCATGGCCCGGATAGCTGGGTCGGTAAAAGCCGTCCATGGCTTTTACCTCCTGGAGCTTGCCGGAAGTAAATCCCGCCAAGCTCTCGCCCTCCTGCAAGCTAGCCGCTTGCAAGGTGGCGGCGGGCCATCCATGGCCCGCGTGTGCAACCTGGGTCGGGTGTTAATGCCGCCAGGACCTCGCGCCGACGCAAGCTAACGCGTGCCCCCGCGCGGGCAACCAACCAAGGCCCCTAACGGGTGTGGTAGCCAAGCACCCGTACTTCCTCCGTCAAGGCCCTTCGGGGCAAAAAAGCCGCCCCGGGAACTCTTTGCCCGGGGCGGCTTTTTTGCGTGAGCTGCCAGGTGGCGTACCCGGGCTCGATCGTGGCTACAGCGCAAACCACTGCTGCATGCCCATCACCGCGCCCAGGTCACCCTGGGCCTTTAGCTTGCCGGACATGAACAGCTCCGGAGCCTGGGCCTGGCCGCTCATCACCGCCAGCCAGTCCTCAAACGCCCCGCTGATCACCACGTCGGGGTCCTCGGCCGGCCCGGACTGGGCCGTGAGCCCCTGGGGCGAAGTCGTCAGGTGGCAGGGGCCCTCGGCCCGGCCGGTGAAGTCGAACTGGATGGTCACCGGCTGCTGGGGCGCATGCTCGGAGTTGAAGGCGATCTCCATCATCAGCAGGAACTCCTCGATATCATCCGGCTGCGGCATCAGGCCCTTTTGGCCGAACTCCCGCGGCGAAACGCCGGCGGCGATGGCGCTGCGCCAAAAAAGGTTGGCCATGCGTCCCAGCTTCATCGGGTCGCCCAGGGGCTGGGTAATCCTTTGCATGGTCTCCTCGTCGATGGTCTCGCCCTGGACCAGCTTGGCCCCGGCGCTCTCCAGGGCCTCGGCGATGTCACCCCATTTCTTGCGGCCGCTGGGGGTGTCCAGGAACTCGGCGCCGGGGCGGTAGATTTCGGCCAAGGGAGCGCCCTTGGCTCCCATGAGGAACCGGAAATAGTGCGACAGGTGATCGAAGACCTCCATGTGCGGGAAACCGGCCACCGAGAGAATCACCGGCTGGGGAAGCTTGTCATAGCGGTGGGGGTGGGTCATGCGTCCGTCGAGACCCTGGATCATGAAAGGTTCGATAGCCGGCAGGGTGCGCTCGATAAACGCCTTGAGCTCGGCGTTGACCGTGAAGTGGTAAAGCGGGGTGGCGTAGACGCAGATGTCGGCCTCCACCCACATGGGCAGCAGCTCGGCGGCCATGTCGTCTTGGTGGATGCAGACCCCGGGCGTCTTGGTCCAGCAGGTGAAGCAACCGGCGCAGAAGTTGACCTTCTTCTTGCGCAGCTCCACCACCTCCACCTCGGCCCCGGCCCGGCGCATGCCTTGCAAAAGGGGGCTGAGCATCATCTCGGTCTTGGACCCACCGCCGATGCGGGGACTGGAGTTTACGGCCATAACCTTCATGATATCCCTCCCGGGTTGCAGCCGTGGGGTTACCCGGCCGGGAATAGCGAGTTCATCTGCAACAGCAGCCCCATGTTGCCCTGGGCCTTGAACTGGCCGCTCATGAACGCCGCCTGGCCGTTGATCTCGCCCTTGGCGATGCCCAGCCAGACATCGGCCGGGCTCTGCACCACCAGGTCCGGGCTATCGGCCGGACCGTCGACAAAGCTGCAGACCCCGTCGGCGATGGCCAGGTGGGCGGTGAACTCCTCGTCGCCGCTGATCTCGAACTGGAGCACCGCTTTGAGATCGCCGGCGGCGGCGGGATTGAAGGCGCTGGGCATGCCGGCGATCATCTCCTTGGCGCTGGTTATGTCTTGCACGCGAGACATTGTTTCCTCCTTTGACGGGCTGGAGTCGGCCACCTCGGCCGACCCGGTTTTTTGCATGTAATACTCGGGATACCAGCGGTTGAACCACCAACCACCCCCCAGCATGAGAATCATGGGAATGGCCAGACGGAAAACCAAGTGAATCGGGGGGGGCGACAGGGCCGGCACCAACAGGGGTATCACCGACGAGACCAGGGCCAGGAAAAACAGCCCCGCCCAGACCCAGGTCATGTGCCGGTTGATGGTTAAAAACAGCTCGTTTTGCCACAACTCCCTGGGATGCTGCGCCCGGGAGTAGTACTCGGTAAAGGGACGCCGGCCCAAGAGCGGCGGCACCACGGCCACCAGCAAAAGCAGGAAATATATCAGGGGCTCGGCCCCCTTCTCCATCACCGGCTGCATCGTCGCCGGGCTGATCCACAGGGCCAGGCCGCCGGCGCCCACAAAGAAACTCAGCGCCCAGTCGACGGGGGTGGCCGGGTGGGGCCGCCCGGGCCAGGCCAGGGCCACCGCCAGGGGAAGGATCAGCAAGGTGCCCAGGGGACCCAGCAGGGCCGGGTTGAAGTGGTTGCTGTGACCCAGGCTCATGAACAGGGCCACCGCCACGGTGGGCAACAGGTGCATCAGTCTCTTCATGACAGCAACTTCTCGTCTTTTAAGTTCTTGGCTTGGGACACCCGGTGCTGGAAGATGCGGTCCAGGATGTAGGCCCGCATGGCCCGGGCGCTCTCCACCATCTGCATGGTCACCTGGGCGTCGCTCTCCACCGGCATACCGGCGGTCAGCCTACCGCGCAGGCGTATCTCGTGGGTGATGATCTCCTTGGCCAGGCGGGGGTAGAACTCCATGTCCGCCATGCTCATGCCCCACTGCAGGCCCCGGGCCAAAACGCGGCCGATCAAAACATCGCTGTGGTTGAACCACCCCGGCTCCAAGGGCAGGATCAGCTCGGCGTCCATGGCCTCTTGCACCTGCTCCGGCCCCAGGCCGGTGGCCTGGCAAAAACCCTCCAGGTCCAGGCGCTCCTGGTCGGACTCGCTAAAGATCACCAGGTACAGCTCGGTGAGGGGATTGATGTCATGGCCCTGGTCGGCCAGCTCCAGCAGGGACCTGATCTTGCCCAGCGGCAGACGGCGCCGGGTCTGCAGGTCCTTGATCAGGGCGGCCCGGGCCACGCATACCGGGTCATAATAGGCCATGTTGGGGCTGGTCTTCACCGGCGGCGGCAAAAGCCCCTGGTCCACGTAGTACAACAGGGTGGACTTGGGCAGACCGGTGGCGGCCACCAACTCCTTCATGCGCAGCCCCCGCTGGGCCGGCCCGCCGACCGCTTGGCCTCTTTCCGCGTCCATACTTCCATGCTAACCAGGCCCCGCGCAAACATCAAGTGTAAAGTGTCACCCCACGCTTTGCTATGGATAACGGTTATCAAACACCCCCCGCGGCCGCGGGCGACGCCAGGATACATGGTCAATGGTTACGGTGGGTAGCACCGGCGGGGTCGGGGTCAGTCGGCCAGGCAGGCCTCCAGGCCGGCCAGCACCGCCGCGGGGTTGACCCGCCAGGCCACCAGGGCCAGGCGGTTGGGGCCGTCGTGTTCCAGGGGGGTGAGCTCGGCCCGGCGGTAGGTGTAGTTGAGCAGCCAGGGGCCGTCGTCCAGGCGCACCGGGCCCTTGACCCTAAACACCCCCCAGGGCAGGGAGTCCAGGAAGCCTTGCAGCCGATCCCGGTCCAGGCGGCCGGGGTGCTGGAACCCGAAGGCCACGAAGCCGTCGTCCCCGCCGGGGCGGTGGTCCGGCCCCCCGGCCAGATCGCCCAGGGTGGTGAGCCCGCCGGTGAAGCCGGCCAGGGGCTTGCCTTCCCGGCGGGCCCGGCGGCGCGGGGCCAGGATGGTGTCGCGGTCCACGGCGCAGCGCACCACCGGCATGAGCCGGGCCTCGGGGTTGAGCTGGGCCAGGGCCGCCAGCAGCGGCTCTATCTCGCCGGGGGCCAGCAGGTCGGTCTTGTTGAGCAGCAGCAGGTCGGCCGCCTTTATCTGGCTGAAATAGGAGCTGCCGAACATCTCGCGGTCTGTAAACATCTCGGCGTCCACCACGCAAATCACCGAGGCCACGGTAAGCCGGCCCCCGGCCGCGGCGGCCTCGGCGGCGGCCAGCAGGTCGTCGGCCTGGGCCAGGCCGGTGGCCTCCACCAGGATGCGCCCGGGCGCGAACTGGTCCAGTAGCTGGTTTAGGGCGGCGATGAAGTCGATCTTGAGCTCGCAGCAGATGCAGCCGCTGGCCAGCTCGCGCACCTGGGAGCCCAGCCCCTGCAACAGCCGGCCGTCGATGCCCAGTTGGCCGAACTCGTTGACCAAAACGGCTAGCTGCTCATCGGCCGGCTGCTCGGCCAGCACCCGGTGCAAAAGGGTGGTCTTGCCCGAGCCCAAAAACCCGGTGATCAAATGCAGGGGTACCGGCTGGTTCACTGGGGCGAGGCCTCGGCGATGAGGTCCTTGATCACCTGGCGGGTGTGGTCGGCCAGGGGGGTGAGGTCCTCGTCGGGGAAGTCGGCCGGGTCGATGGGGGGACCCACCCGCATGCGGATGGTGCCGGCGTCAGGCAGGCTCTGGCCGGGGGGCCAGATGGTGTGGGAGCCCACGATGGCCACCGGCACGATGGGGCGCTGGGCCGCCCGGGCCAGCAGGAAGGCCCCCTTGCGAAAGGGCAACAGGTCGGCGCCCCCCCGGTTGCGGGTGCCCTCGGGAAAGATCACCACCGTGGCCCCCTCCTGGATCTTGCGGGCGCCGTCGGCCAAAAAGCGCCGGGTGTTGCCGGCGGCGCGGCGGGCCACCGGGATGTGCACCTTTTTCAGGTGCCACCCCACGAAAGGATACTTGAGCAGGGCCGCCTTGGTGACCCAACACACATCCACCGGTAGCCCGGCCAGCACGGCCCAGATGTCACCGGCCGAGGCGTGGTTGGAGGCCAGGATGTAGCCCCCGCCGTCACGGGGCAGGTTCTCCAGGCCCTCCACCTCCAGCTTGATGCCAAAGGCCCAGTTGTTGATCTTACCCCATAGATGGCCGCAGGCCCGCGCCCCCGGGGCCGAAAAAAGACTGATGGCCAGCGAGCCGATGCCCGCCAGGGCGGTGTTGAGCAGCGCCCAGGGCATGGCCAACAGACCTCGGATGTGTCTGGCTGCCAGCACGCTCGCCTCTTTTCCAGGCAGACCGCGGCCGGCCCGGGTGGCTGGAGTTTGGAAGTCAGACTATCTATATATAAATCGGCCGCCAAGTCAAGGGCCGGGGCGCCGGGGCCGGCCGGGACTGAAAAATTCCGCTTGCACCACCCTGAGAACCATTTTTATCTGGCATTTCTAACCCCAGATGTTGTATGCTAGCCTCCGTTGTCAACAACATATAGTATGAAGTATGAAGTTAACTATTAGTCAATTATCTAGGGGTGTCTAGCAGATGAGTATCGCCAATCTCCAGGATTATGTTTTTACCAGCCGCTACAGCCGTTACAACCCGGCCCTTAAACGCCGCGAATCCTTTGAAGAGGCGGTGGATAGGGTAATGGAGATGCACCGGGTGCATTTTGCGCGCAAGAACATGATGGTAGAGGACCTGCTGCGCGAGGTGGGCCAGGCCATGAAGCAGCGCCAGGTACTGGGCAGTCAACGGGCCCTGCAGTTCGGCGGCGATCCCATCCTCAACAAAAACGCGCGCATGTACAACTGCACCACCTCCTACTGCGACCGGCCGCGCTTTTTCCAGGAGGCCCTGTGGCTCCTGTTGTGCGGCTGCGGGGTGGGCTTTTCGGTGCAGTGGCACCACATCGCCAAGCTGCCCGACATCGCCATCCCCAGCGCCGAGAGCGTCCGCTTCGTGGTGCCCGACGACATAGAGGGCTGGGCCGACGCGGTGGGCGCCCTGGTCTCCAGCTACTTTGTCACCGACCAGCCCTTCCCGGAGTTTTTCGGCAAAAGCGTGGAGTTTGACTACTCGCTCATCCGGCCCAAGGGCTCGCCCATCACCGGCGGCTCGGGCAAGGCGCCGGGGCCCAAGCCGCTTGCGCGCAGCCTGGAGCTGATCCGGGGAATCCTGGACCGCACCCTGGCCGAGGGACGGCGCCGCCTGCGCCCCATCGACGCCTACGACATGGTGATGCACGCCTCCGACGCGGTGCTCTCAGGCGGGGTGCGCCGCAGCGCCACCATCTGCCTGTTTTCGCCCGACGACCAGGAGATGGCCACGGCCAAGACCGGCAACTGGTTCGTACAAAATCCCCAACGGGCCCGCTCCAACAACTCGGCCCTGCTGCTGCGCCATGACACCAGCCGGGAGCAGTTCGACCAACTGATGCAGTCGGTGCGCGAGTTCGGCGAGCCCGGTTTCGTCTGGGCCGACGACCGGGACATCACCTACAACCCCTGCGTGGAGATCGGGCTCTTTCCCCAGCTCGACGGCCAGAGCGGCTGGGCCTTTTGCAACCTCTGCGAGATCAACATCGGGGTGGTCGACAGCCAGGAGAAGTTCGCCCAGGCGGCCCGGGCGGCGGCCATCTTGGGCACCCTGCAGGCCGACTACACCGACTTCGACTACCTGGGTCCGGTGAGCACCGCCATCGCCCGGCGCGAGGCCCTGTTGGGGGTGTCCATGACCGGCATGATGGAGCACCCCGAGATAAGCTTCGACCCGGATATCCAGCGACGCATGGCCCGGCTCATCCTGGAGGTGAACGCCGAGGTGGCCGCGCGCATCGGCCTGAACCCGGCGGCGCGGGCCACCTGCATCAAGCCGGCCGGCAGCACCAGCTGCATCCTGGGCACCAGCTCGGGTATCCACCCCCACCACGCCCGGCGCTACTTCCGCCGGGCCCAGGCCAATGAAGACGAGCCCATAGTGGCCTTTTTCCGCCAGAAGAACCCCCTGGCCGTGGAGGAGAGCGTCTGGAACCCCAACGGCACCGGCGTGGTCATCACCTTTTGCATCGAGGCCGGCGGCGAGGCCAAGACCCGCCGGGAGCTGAGGCCGGTGGACCTACTGGAATACGTCAAGCTCACCAAGGCCAACTGGATCGACGCCGGCCGGCGGCCCCAGCGCTGTATCCGGCCCTACCTGAGCCACAACGTCTCCAACACCATCACCGTGCCCGAGGGCGACTGGGAGGCCGTGGCCGAGTTCATCTATGAAAACCGCCACTACTTCGCCGGCATCTCCCTGTTGCCCGACGGCGGCGACCTGGACTACCCCCAGGCGCCGTTTTGCGAGGTGCTCACGGCCGAGCAGATCGTCAACCACTACGGGGTGGGGGCCATCATGTCCTCGGGGCTCATCGTCGACGGCCTGCACGCCTTTGACGAAAACCTGTGGGAGGCCTGCGACGCCGCCCTGGGCCGCGGCCGCGACATCGACGAGTTGCTCAGGCCCGACACCCCCAAACGGGTGGCCGAGGCCATCGCCAAGGTGATCTTCGCCCGCAAGGACTGGGTGCGCCGGGCCCACAAGTTCGCCCACAACTACTTTGACGACGACGTGCTCAAGATGACCCGTTGCCTGAAGCGGGTGCACAACTGCAAGCTCTGGGAAGACCTGCAGCGCGAGTACGTCAAGGTGGATTACACCGAGCTCATCGAGGAACACGACAACACCACGGTGGAAGACACCATCGCCTGCGGCGGCGGAGCCTGCGAAATTATCTAGGACGCCGGCCCAAACCAACGCCCGGCCCGGGAGACCGCTCCCGGGCCTTTTTTGCGCCCGCGGGCTTGGCGCCGGGTGCGTTGACCGCCGCGGCGCCGCCGTGGCAAGATTCGGATATATTTTGGCTGGGGAGAAGCAGATGCGGCGGCAAGTTGGCGGGATAATCCTGGTGTTGGCGGCGGTGGCCGCCCTGGCCGCCGGCCCGGCCGCGGCCGCGGCCGCGGCAGAGCGCATACTGAATTTCGAGAGCCATATCCGGATACACGCCGACGCCAGCCTCACCGTCACCGAGACCATTACCGTGCTGGCCACCGGGCGCACCATCAAGCGCGGCATCGTGCGCGAGTTTCCCACCACCTACCGCACCCGCGACGGCCGCCGGGTGGTCACCGGCTTCAAGGTGCTGGAGATAACCCGCGACGGCCGGCCCGAGCCCTATCACCTGGAAGCCGCCCCCAACGGCCAAAAGGTCTACATCGGCCAAAAAACCGTGTTCCTCAAGCCCGGGGTCCACACCTACCGCCTCACCTACCGCACCGACCGCCAGGTGGGCTATTTCGAGGACTACGACGAGCTGTACTTCAACGTCACCGGCAACCAGTGGACCTTGGTCATCCAAAAGGCCACCGCCATCATCGACCTGCCGCCCGGGGCCCAGGTGGTCCGGCAGGCGGCCTACACCGGCCCGCAAGGGGCCAGCGGCCGGGACTACCAAATGCGGCGCGATCCCCACGGACGGCTGGTCTACACCACCACCCGCGCCCTTAACCCCGGCGAGGGGCTCACCATCGCGGTGGCCTGGCCCAAGGGGCTGGTGGCCGAGCCCTCGGACCTGGTCAAGGCCGCCCGCTTTTTGACCGACTACCCCGGCGCCGCCGGAGCGGCCGGCGGCCTGCTGCTGGTGCTTCTCTATTACCTGGTGGCCTGGTGGCGGGTGGGGCGCGATCCCAAGGCCGGCACCATCGTAGCGCTCTTCAAGCCGCCCAGGGGCATCAGCCCGGCGGCCGCCCGCTACGTCAGCCGCATGGGATTTGACCACACCTGCTTCGCCGCCGCGGTGGTGAACATGGCGGTCAAGGGCTACCTCAAGATCAAGGAGGGCGCCAAGTACTTCACCCTGGTCAAGCTGGGCGGCGACCCCACAAAACTGTCGCCGGGCGAGCGGCGGGTGGCGGAAAAGCTCTTCGGCGCCAGCGACCAAGTGGCGCTCAAGCAGGCCAACCACCGCCGCATCAGGAGAGCCCTGGAGCGGTTGCAACAGAGCCTGCAAGAAGAATACGAACAGATTTATTTCGTCACCAATCGATCCTGGCTCCTGGGCGGCCTGGGGGTCACCCTGCTGGCCGTGGCCGCCATGGTGCTCACCAGCCACAACGTCCTGGAGGTGCTGTTCATCTCGGTGTGGCTCTCCCTGTGGACCGTGGGCTGCGCCTTTTTGGTCTGGCGCTGGTACTGGGCCCGGAAGGGCCAAAAGATATTCCTCACCTTTTTCCTGCTGCCCTTCCTCGGCGGATGGTGCGCCGGGGCCTACACCCTCACCACCCTCACCTCCTGGCCGGCGGTGGTCTTGTTGGCGCTCACCTGCCTGGCCAACCCGCTGTTCTTCTGGTTGCTCAAGGCCCCCACCCTGGCTGGCCGCAAACTGCTCGACGAACTGGAGGGGTTCAAACTCTACCTCAGCACCGCCGAGGCCGACCGCCTGGAGCGGCTCAACCCGCCGGAGCGCACCCCGGAGCTCTTTGAACGCTACCTGCCCTACGCCCTGGCCCTGGGGGTGGAGCAAAAGTGGAGCCAGCAGTTCGCCGGCATGCTGCAGGCCGCCGGCCAGGCCGGGGGCGAGTATGCCCCGGCCTGGTACCTTGGTCGCTCCTGGACCAGCCTGGGCCCGGCCGGTTTTGCCCGGGGGCTCTCGTCGTCCATGAGCGGGGCCATCAGTTCGTCATCCACCGCACCGGGCTCCTCCTCCGGTTCCGGCGGCGGCGGGTTCTCTGGCGGCGGGGGGGGAGGAGGAGGAGGCAGCGGCTGGTAGGGCGCTGAAACCACGGGCTATTTTGCGGCCACCGCGGGGATAGCCATAGTCTAGGTTTTTAGGACGCCTTTGTCTTGTTTTCCGGGAAACCTGGAAGGCCGCGGCGCTTCCGCCGCCGATAACCAGGGGCAACCCCCCGAAAAAACAAGCTCAAATGATTTGTACATTCGGCATGACAATTGCATTCTACAGGCTTTACAATAGAACAAGCCACCGTAAGAGATACAAAATGGCGGCAAAGTACAAAATACCGCCAAGGCATCTCCGGCCATGGGAGGAGGAAGTTATTCATGGTGCTTAAAGATATGACCATCGGCAAGAAGATCACCCTTGGCTTCGCCATTATCCTGGTCATCTTGGCCGTGGCCGTAATCATGAGCTATACCGGCATCAACGGTATCGTTTCCAACGCCACCGAGGTGATCGAAGGCAACCGCCTCAGCGGCCAGATGGCCCAGTTGGAGGTGGACCACCTCATCTGGATCAACAAGGTGGTGGCCTTGCTCACTAATGAAAAGGTTACCAAGCTCGAGGTGCATACCGATCCCCACAAGTGCCGGATGGGCAAGTTCCTCTATGGACCGGAGCGCAAAAAGGCCGAGCAACTGGAGCCACAGCTCAAACCCCTTTTCAAGGCCATCGAGGAACCCCACCGCCTGCTGCACGAATCGGCCGCCCACATCGGCAGGGTTTTCAAGCAGCAGCATTTCGGCCTCAAAGGCACCCTCTTTGACATCCTGAGCAAGCACCGCAACTGGTACGCCACCGTGGCCCGCAAACTGGCCGAAGAAGCCGGTGGGATGTACGTCTACCAGGTGATACTGCGCAACGTGGTGCAGCAGGCCATGAGTGACATCAAGGCAGTAGCCGCCGATCCCAACCTCACCGAGGAGCAGAAGAAGGCCAGGGCCATGCTTCTGATCAAGCAGATGCGCTACGGCCCCGACAACAAAGGCTACTTCACGATTATCGACATGACCCCGCGGTCGCTGATGCACCCCTTCTCAGACAAATTACTGGGCAAGGAGGTCGGTGACGTCAAGGACGCCAAGGGCAAGAAGTTTTTCAAAAAAATTGTGGAGAAAATGGCTAAAGACGGCAAGGGCTTTGTAATCTACTATTGGCCCCGGCCCGGCCATACCAAGCCGGCCCCCAAACTGAGCTTCTCCATGCTCTATAAGCCCTGGGGCTGGGTGGTGACCACCGGACTCTACCTGGATGAAAACAACGTCGCCTTGATAACTCGGGCCCAGGAAATGGAAGAGGGCAAGCCCTTCACCCTGGGGGTACAAACCGATCCCAACCAATGCGCCCTGGGCAAGTGGCTGGCCAAGCCCTCCACCAAGAAACTGCTGGCCTCCTTCCCGGCCCTGGCCCAGGCCATGGCCCAGATCAAGGAGCCGCACATCAAGATGCACGAGTCGGCCGTGGCCATCGAGAGGGCCATCAACGCCATGGACATGCAGAAGGCCCAGGCCATCTTCGCCAACCAGACCAACCAAGCCATAAAGACCCTCTTCACCAAGGGCTTCAAGCCGGCCCTGGATGCCGAAACCCTCCTGCGCCGCGGCAGCAGCGCGGCCAACCATATCTACACCACCCAAACCCTGCCCCAAATGGCTAAGGTGCAGAGCCTGCTGCGCAAGCTCAGTAAGACCGCCCGCGCCAATCTCCTCACCGATGAGGCCATGCTCAGCCATGCTAAATCCACCCAGCTCATGGTGTCGATCATCGGGGCGGTGGCCATCGTAATCGGCATAATCCTGGCCTTCTTCATCATCCGGAGCATTACCCACACCCTACGGCGCATCTCCACCCACATGGCCGACGGCGCCGACCAGGTGGCCGCGGCCTCCAGCCAGGTGTCCTCCAGCAGCCAGTCGCTAGCCGAGGGCGCGGCCCAGCAGGCCGCCAGCCTGGAAGAGACCGCCGCCAGCCTGGAGGAGATGGCCTCCATGACCAAGGCCAACGCCGAGAACGCCGACCAGGCCAACCACCTCATGGAGGACGCCAAGCGGATAGTGGGCGAGGCCAACGACTCCATGAAGGAACTCAAGGAGGCCATGGACAAGATCAACGCCGCCAGCGACGAGACGGCCAAGATCATCAAGACCATCGACGAAATCGCCTTCCAGACCAACCTGCTGGCCCTAAACGCCGCGGTGGAGGCCGCCCGGGCCGGCGAGGCCGGGGCCGGTTTCGCGGTGGTGGCCGACGAGGTCCGCTCCCTGGCCATGCGGGCGGCCGAGGCGGCCAAGAGCACCTCGGTGCTCATCGAAGACAACCTGCTCAACATCAAGCAGGGCACCGACCTGGTCACCAGCACCGACGAGGCCTTTGAACGGGTGGCCACCAGCTCCGCCAAGGTGGCCGAGCTGATCGGCGAGATCGCCTCGGCCAGCTCCGAGCAGGCCAGCGGCATCGACCAGGTGAACCGGGCTACCTCGGAGATGGATAAGACCACCCAACAGGTGGCCGCCAACGCCGAGGAGACGGCCGCGGCCTCCGAAGAGCTCTCGGCCCAGGCGGCCACCCTAAACGGTATGGTAGAGGAACTGCGCCGCATGGTCGACCGTGGCGGCAGGCCCAGGCTCAAGGCGCTCAAAAAGAGTCGCAAGGCCGAAAAGCAGGTGGGGCTGCTGCCCGAGCCCAAGCCCGAGACCACCGCGGTCCCGCACAAACCCAGCCCGGAAGATATAATCCCCATGGACGATACCGACGATAGCGACTTCACCGACTTCTAAACCAAGCGCCGGACGGCGCGATGACCCAACAGGGCGCCCCCGGCAGGGGGCGCCCTGTTTATGGCGATAACCCGGCGGCCGGGCCCAGGGTTACTCGGACAGGGCCTTGGCCTGGGCGCGCCCCTTTTTTTCATCCACCAATAGCAACAGCACCGCCCCGATGACAAAGAGGATCAGCACCGAGCCCAGGGAATAGCGCGCCGCCAGTCGCCCCACCTGCAACACCTGCTCCGGGGTGGCCGCCGGCGGCATGAGCAGCCGACGGGCCCAAAGCCCCACCCCGGCCATGAGCAGCGGCCCCAGGATCACCGCGAACTTGCCCAGCAGGTTGTAGAACCCGTAGTACTCCGCCGACTGGCCGGCCGGGATGAGCCGGGAGTAGTAGGAACGCGACAGGGCCTGGATGCCGCCCTGCACCAGCCCGATACCCCCGGCCAGGAGGTAGAACTCGTAGACGCGGGTGACGCTCATGCCCCAGGCGGTGATGACCATGTATACCCCAATGGCCAGGAAGATCGCCTTCTTCACCCCCCAGCGCTGGCCCAGGCGACCGAAAGCCAGGGCGGCCGGGAAGCCCACAAACTGCACGATGAGCAGGGCCAGGATGAGGTCGCTGGATTTAAAGCCCAGGGTGATGCCGTAGTCCACCGCCATGCGGATGATGGTGTCCACCCCGTCGATGTAGAACCAGTAGGCCGCCAGGAACAGCCCGATGGTCTTCATGTGGCGGGCCTTCTTCAGGGTGGCCGCCAACTGCTTAAACCCGGCGGCCACCATCGAGCCATCGGCCGCACCACCGCCGGCGGCCGGCCCCCGCGGCACCCAGAAGATCGTGATGAGAGTAAAGCCGCCCCACCACAGGGCCACGGTGAGAAAAGAAATCCGCACCGCCATGGCCGCATCAGCCAGGCCGAACCAGGCCGGCTTGAGGGTCATGAGTACGTTGAGCCCAAAGAGCAGTCCCCCGCCGAGGTAGCCCAGGCTGAAGCCCAGGCCGGAGACGAAGTCGATGCGATCCTCGGAGGCCACGGTGGGCAACAGGGAATCGTAAAACACGTTGGCCCCGGCAAAGCCGATGTTGCCCACCACGTACAGCAGCACCGCCCAGCCCCACTGGCCCTGGCCCACCAGGTAGAGCGCCGCGGTGCTGAGCACCCCCAGGTAGGCCAGCAGGATCAGCAGGTGTTTGCGCAAAGAGCCCCGGTCGGCGATGGCCCCCAGGATGGGGGCCAACAGGGCCACCAGCAGGCTGCCGGCCGAGTTGGCCAGGCCCAGGCGGGCGGTGGTGAGCTGGGGGTCGGCCCCGAGGGACCAGAATTGCTTGAAGAAGATGGGAAAGAAACCCGACATCACCGTGGTGGCAAAGGCGCTGTTGGCCCAGTCGTACAGTGCCCAGCCCCAAACCGCCTTTTTCTGCTGGTCCACGCGCTTCCTCCCGCCCGGGGTTGACCCGGTCATTAAAACATTTTCGCACCGCGCCAGCCAAGGCCGCGGCCCCCTCCCAAAAACCGGGAGGCCCGCAGGCCCCCGGCGGACCCCATGGGGTGGGTTGCCAGGCCATGGTCCAAGGGACCGGCCGTCGCCGGGCCGCGGGGCGGGGGACGAGCCCGGGGCGTAACGGACTCGGACCCACTACGGGTGTGCAAGCATTGCACCGGCCTGAAAGTCGGCCGCGAGCGGAGCAGGCCGGGGGACGAGCCTGCAGCGTAGGGACTCGGACCCACTACGGGAGCGGCAGGCTGCCGCCGGGCTACTTGATTTTGGCGCCGGGGGGCAGTTCGGGGTCGGGCTGCAGAATCTTCATGGTTTTGCCCTGGGAGCCGGCCAGAAGCATGCCGTGGCTCATCACCCCGCGCAGCTTGGCCGGCTTGAGGTTGGCCACCACCACCACGCGCATGCCGACCAGCTCCTGGGGCGAGTAGTGGGCGGCCACCCCGGCCACCAGTTGGCGCGGGGCGTCCTCGCCCAGGTCGACCATGAGCCGCAGCAGCTTGTCGGCCCCCTCGATGGGCCCGGCCTCGGTGATCACCCCCACCCGCAAATCCAGGCGGGCGAAGTCCTCGATGGCCACCAGCTCGGCCCGGGGCTTGGTCTGGGGCCGGGCCGATTTTTTGCCGCCGGCCTTTTTCTCGGCCTTGGCCGCCTTGGCCGCCACCTTGTCGGTTTCGATGCGCGGGAACAGCGGCCGGGGCTTTTGGGTCTGGGTGCCGGGCCCCAGCAGGGCCTGTCCGGAGGCGATCTTGGCCAGCAGCCCGCCGCGAATCTTGTCGGTGGTAACCCCGGCCAGTCCCAGGCAGGCGGCCATCTTTTCGGCCACCGCCGGCATCACCGGCCAGACCATCACGGTGACGTCGGCCAGCACCTGGCACAGGCGGTAGAGCACCTGGTCCAGCTTGGGCGCCTGGTCCAGGTCCTTGGCCAGGGTCCAGGGCTCGGTGGCCACCACGTACTTGTTGGCCGCGCCGATCAGGTCCCACAGGGCCTCCAGGGCCCGCCGGAAGGCGAAGACGTCCATCTGGGCCTGGTAGTACTGGGTGGTGCGCCAGGAGAGCTCTTTCATGGTCGAAGACCGCAGCCAGGGCTGGTCCATGGTCCTAAGCGGCGGCAGGGTGTCCTCGGCCGCCTGGGCCCGGGGGTCGGGGCCCGGGCGCTGGTCGCTCTTGGACGAGGGCTCGGGCACCAGGCCGTCGCGGTAGCGGGCCATCATGTTGAGCACCCGGCTGAAGAGGTTGCCCAGGTCGTTGGCCAGGTCGGCGTTGTAGCGCTCCACCAGCAGGTCTTGGCTGAAGTTGGCGTCCAGGCCGAAGGTCATCTCGCGCATCAAAAAGTAGCGGAAGGCGTCGGGGCCGTAGACCTGGGCCAGCTCCAGGGGGCGCACCACGTTGCCCACGCTCTTGGACATCTTGGACTCGCCCACCGACCAATAGCCGTGCACGTTGAGGTGCTGGTAGGGCTCGATACCGGCGGCCCTTAGCATGGTGGGCCAGTAGATACCGTGCGGCTTAAGGATATCCTTGGCGATGAGGTGCTGGGCGTGGGGCCAGTACTTGGCGAAGTCCCGGCCGTCGGGCCAGCCCAGGCCGCTGACGTAGTTGATCAGGGCGTCGAACCAGACGTAGGTGACGAAGCGGTCGTCAAAGGGCAGGTCGATGCCCCAGGTGAGCCGGGTCTTGGGCCGGCTGATGCACAGGTCTTCCAGGGGCTCGGCCAGGAAGCTCTTGACTTCGTTGCGGTAGCGCTCGGGCCGGATGAAATCGGGGTGGGCCTCGATGTGCTCCAGCAGCCAGTCCTGGTACTTGGACATACGGAAGAAGTAGTTTTCTTCCTCGATGTAGACCGGCTCGGTCTGGTGGTCGGGGCACTTGCCGTCGACCAGCTCGTGGTCAGTGTAGAAGCGTTCGCAGCCCACGCAGTAGTTGCCGCCGTACTTGGCGAAGTAGATATCGCCGGCGTCATAGACCTTTTGCAGTATCTCCTGCACCACCTTGATGTGGTCGGGGTCGGTGGTGCGGATGAAGCGGTCGTAGCGGATGTGCAGCGGCGGCCAGGTCTGGCGGAACATGTCGCTGATGCGGTCGGCGTACTGCTTGGGCTCCACCGATTCGGCGGCCGCGGCCTGGGCGATCTTGTCGCCGTGCTCGTCGGTGCCGGTTTGCAGGCGCGCGTCGCGCCCCACCAGCCGGCCCAGGCGGGTGTAGACATCGGCCACCACGGTGGTGTAGGCGTGGCCCAGGTGGGGCTGGGCGTTTACGTAATATATCGGCGTGGTGAGGTAGGAGATGTTGTCCATTATCGCATGCCGTCCTTGCAGTTCATAAACCGGCCCCCGGCCCGGGACTATCGCCCCCGGCCCGGGGGCCGGGGCTGGTTCAGCGCGAGCCTCCCTTGCGGCGGCGGCGGCGGCGCGAGCGGCCGCGCTCGGGCTCTGAAGACGCCTGGTCCGCCGGGGCCGGCGAGATCATTTCCTTGAACTCATCGGCCCCCACTACCTTTTCGCCTTCCGGGGTGTATAGGGTGACCTGGCGCTGCAACACGTTCTGGCGGATCACCTTCACCTCGCTGCCGTCGGCCAGGGTGAAGCGTTTACCCAGCTTGGGCAGGTCCTTTTTCAGGTCGCGGTAGGTCTCGTACTCGTAGGTGAGGCAGCACATGAGCCGGCCGCAGAGCCCGCTGATCTTGGTGGGGTTGAGCGAGAGGTTCTGCTCCTTGGCCATCTTTACGCTCACCGGCTCGAAGTCGCGCAGGAAGGTGCAGCAGCACAGCTCCCGCCCGCAGGAGCCCAGCCCGCCCAAGAGCTTGGCCTCGTGGCGTACCCCGATTTGGCGCATCTCCACCCGCATGCGCAGCCGGGCCACCATGTCGCGCACCAGCTCCCGGAAGTCCTGGCGGCCCTCGGCGGTGAAGTAAAAAATTATCTTGGAGCGGTCAAAGAGGCAATCGACCTTCACCAGGTTCATGTCCAGCTTGAGCGCGGCTATGCGCTCGGCGCAGTGGGTAAAGGCCTCTTTTTCCAACTGCTGGTTTTGGGCCACCTGCTCCCGGTCTTCGTCGGTGGCCAGGCGGTAGACCCGCTTGAGCTCGGGCTGGTCGTCGTCCTCGCGCCGCAGGGCCGGCGGCCGCACCACCTCGCCCAGGGCCAGCCCCTGCTCGGTCTCCACGATAACCATGTCGCCGGAGCTGAGCACGAAGTGCCCGGCGTCAAAGTCGTATATCTTGGCGCCGCGGTTGAAGCGCACGCCGATTACCTTGCCCACCTTATTCTCCCGGGGGAAAGCCCGCGCCCCCCATGTTTGTCGCAGTAGCGGCCAGCCCAATAATATTAACAGAATCGCCGCGTATTAAAACCGCCGCCGCGTACCGGCCCGCCGCAGGTCGTCCATGAGCACCGCCACGGCCAGCTCGGGCGCGGCGTTGCCCAGTATGCGCTCCTGGGCCCGGCGCACCAGGGCGAAACGCTCGGCGGCCAGCTCCAGGTCCTCGTCCGGCGACTGGCCGGCCATGAGCCGCATCTCCGGCCGGCCGGCGGCGCTCACCGCCTGGTCACGAAAGACCAGGGCCATGAGGTCCAGGGCCTGGGCCAGGCCCTGGCGGTCGATGCGCGCCCCGCGAAAGGTACCCACCAGCTCCTCGGCAAAGGCCCAGTCCTCGGCCGGGCCGCCGCCGCGGCCCAGGGCCGCGTTTATCCACTCCAGGCGCCGGCCAAGCTCGTCCTCGTCCAGCTTCAGCGCCCGGCCCAAGGAACCCCCGGCCGCCGCCGCCCGCAGCCGGGCCGCCTCCGGGTCCACCCCGCGGCGCACCAGCTCGCCCCGCACCGTCTCGTCGGGCAGGGGGCTAAAGGTCACCTTGCGGCAACGACTCACCAGGGTGGGCAGCAGCTCACGCGGGTCCTGCACCGTAAGCACCAGGATGTTGTCCGGCGGCGGCTCCTCCAGCGTCTTGAGCAGGGCGTTGGCCGACGACGGGTTGAGGTGCCCGGCCGAGCGGATCAACACCAGCCGCACCCCGCCGGCAAAGGGCGCGAAGCCCAGGGTGTGGATCACCTGGCGCACCGCCTCCACCTTGATCTGGGCGCTGGCCGCGTCATCCGGCGGGGCCAGCTCGATAAAGTCCTCGTGGGTGCCGGCTAAGAAACGGTGGCAACTGTCGCACTGACCGCAGGGCGTCTCCCGGTCTCTCTGGCGGCAGTTGAGCGCCAAAAACAGGGCCCGGGCGGTACTCCCCCGGCCCACCCCGGCCGGCCCCACGAAAAGATAGGCGTGGGCCAGCCGCCCGGCGGCCAGCTCGGCCGAGAGCCGCTGCAGCGCCGGCCGCTGGCCCAATACCCCGTCAAGCCGCATCGCCGCCGCTCCCCTTGAGCAAGGGCTCCACCAGCGACCACACCGCCTCGGCCACCTCCTCGGGACGGCCGCCGGCGGCCACCACCTTCACCCGACCGGGCTCGGCCGCCGCCTGGTCCAAAAACCCCTGGCGCACCCGGCGGTGAAACTCCAGGTCCTCGGCCTCCATCCAGGTGAGCCCCAACCCCAACTGCTGCTGGCGATCCATCACCCGCTGCAAGCCCAACCGGGGCTCCAGGTCCAACACCACCGTGAGCACCGGCCAAAGCCCGCCACAGACCCGCCGGTTCAGCTCCCGCACCCAGGCCAGGTCCATGCCCCGCACCCGGGCCTGGTACACCTCGCTGGAGTCGATGAATCGATCGCAGACCACCACCCGCCCCTGGTCCAAGGCCGGGCCGATGGTGTGCTGCACGTGCTGGGCCCGGTCGGCCATGAACATCAGCAGCTCGGCCAAGGCGGTGGGCGACTCGCCGCCGGGCTCCTCTAACAGGCGCCGCAGACCCCGGCCCAGGTAGGTCCCCCCCGGCTCCCGGGTGGCCAACACCTCCCGCCCCATGCCCTTGACCCGGCGCACCAGCATGCTCTGCTGGGTGGTCTTGCCCGTACCCTCGCCGCCCTCCAGGGTTATAAATACTCCTTCGGCCATAACGCGCTTAACATACCCTTGGCGCCGGACCAATACAAGGCCCACCCCCAGATGCCCAAGCGTCCCTGGACTTCGGCGGCCCCAACCGTCTATTATTAACCCCAAAGCCCCCATGCCCAGGAGACCAGCCATGGCCCCAGACAACGTCCCGGCCGACGCCAAGGTCAAGATCACCGTGGTCCAGCGCACCCACAACCGCGAGTATCTCGGCCGCTTCCTCGAAGCCGACTACGCCGCCCTGGAACCCTGCGACTGCTTCAGCGAGGGGCAGGAGTTCTTCGTCGCCCAGCCCTGGGAGATGCCGGCCGGCTTTTGCCCCTGGGCCTGGGCCGACATCCGCGGCCAGATCGTGGCCGTGCTCTCCGGCGGCCATCTGCCGGGCATGAAGGAACCGGCCACCGCCGTGGCCGGCTGCACCGACTGGCTCCGGCCAGTACTCTTTTTCATCCAGAAAATCGCCTAAGCGCCCCTCACCTCACTTTCCCCTTGACATCCAACCACCCTCCTCCTTAAAATACAATACAAATACTATACGAGCTATGGCAGCCCTGTCTGCGGCACTTTTGCCGCCGGCGGGGTTTTTTCTTCCCACCAGCGCCCCGCCGCCAGCCAGGCGGGCGCGGCCGGCGGCGGGGGCTCACCAAACCCTTGGGGGGCGATATGGGACGCAAGGCAATACTCAACCTGGAGCTACCGGACGCCACCGACTCGCAGAAGATGGTTTTTCACCTAGTCCTGGCCGACCGGGCCTGGACCCCCATCGACCGCCGCGGCGACGGCTGGCAGGCGTCAATCGCCCGCGCCGTGGACCGCGACCAGGTCAAGGGCGCCGTCTGGAGCCAACTGGAGGAGGCCGCCCGGGCCGCTGGCAACATCACCTACCTGGCCTCGGTCCGGCTCCAGTCCGGCCGGCCGGCGCGCTTTCACCTACAAAACACCGCCACCGCCTAACCCCCGCACCAGCGGGGGGCCAGAGGGGCGGGGCGCAAGGGGGCCAGCGAAGGGGGCCAGCGAAGGGGGCCAGGGGGGCGATAAGGCAGGAACAATAGAAAGTAGCGGGGGCGCGAGGCGGGGCGGCGGGCGGCAGGGAGCGGCCGTGCGAACCAGGGCGCGGGGCGGACGGCGGCGGGCCAAACCGGTACCGCCCGCAGAGACGGATGGGGTAAAATATTATCAAGCGCAAGAAAACTCCGTGACAAATCCCGGCGGAGGTCAACCGGGCATCGCACCAGCCAACCAACCGCGATAGCCGCCGTTGCCAGCCCCGAGCGGGGAGGATCGGGGCGCGACCGAGTAGCTACCGCCAACCATGGGCCGGGCCCAAAACCGGCCGGCCAAACCGGGCGGTGACCGGACCACGAGACGCCGGGGACAAGGGACCCAAACCAAAGAAAACGGGAGCCGGGGCCCGGCGCGTCAAGCCAAGCCCCCCGGCCGCGGTCTCGGTGCGCCGCCGCTCGTTTTCCCGCGCGCCAGGCCGGCCAAGCCGCTTAAACCACCCCGTGGGGACGGCCCAACGCGCAGCGGTACCCGGCTTCCCGGGAGAGGGACAAGCCATGAGCGATAATCATTTGTCACTCCTGCGCATCCAAGGCTACTCGGTGGTAGTAACCCCAAAATCCAACCTCAAGCCCACCGACACCCTGGATTTCTTTCAAAACGCCCTGCACAGCCGGGGCGCGCTGGACAGCATCATGAACCCGGGCGGCGCCCCCCTACCGCCGATCGTCCCCACGCCGGAAGGCGCCACCATCACCGGCCAGACCGACAGGGACCTCAGCCTGGGGGTGGGGGCCACCATCCTGGGACAAATCCTCGGCGCCATCAGCGGCGGCACCGTCAACCTCAAGGCGGCCTACTCCAAGGCCAAGGCCCTGAAGTTCACCTACGAAGACGTCATCGAGGAAAAAGTCGATATCGACCTGCTCGATAAATTCCTGGACCAGGCAGACCTGGACCCCGGACCCAGCGCCGAAGCGATAATGGCCGCCAACAACCTCTACGTGATCATCTCCACCCTCAAGAGCGACAAGATCTCGGTGGAAGCCACCGATGAAACCGGGGCCGGCCTGGAAGTCGACCTGCCGGTGGTCAAAAAGGTCCTGGGCGCCAACCTCGACGCCAAGTACAAACGCGGCTCCAAGTCCACCGTTACCTATAGCAAGGACGGCCAGCCGGTGGTCTTTGCCATCAAGGCCATCCGCATGATCTTCGAAAGCGACGATGGAGGCCTGGACTACCTGCGCCTGGAGCGTATCCCGTCCGAAAGCGTGATCATGAAACACGGGGGCGCGCTCAGGGAAATTCCCGGCACGACACCCCAACCCCCAAAGCCCTTACCAGACCTCTCCCGCGGCCAGGTTCGCGGCTACAACCACCTGGCCCTGTCCCGGCCCTTTGTGCGTATCGCCTGACCCGGTGGTGGCTGCGGGACAAACATAATCCACCGGCCACCGGGCCGGCCAAGCGGGCGGCGGGATACGGTGCCGTAAACATCCGGCGCTCGGGCGGGATCGCCAGGGGAGGGCGCGCCGGGGCGGCCACCCCCAAGCCGGGCGGCCCGGTTGACGGCCTTGGTTGGCGGTGGATGCCGGGTCCCATGCCGGCCGGCGGGAACAGCCGCCTGCGCGGCGGTGCCTGCGGCGTGGGGGATACGGCGGGGCCCGGGGCGGCTGGCCAGAACGCCGCTCGCAACACACGCCGACGACTATCGGGCCGACGACTATCGGGAAGCCAAGCCCGGGACGGACGGCTAGAACAGCCGCTTCTGCGCCCCGCTGGAAGGGGTGATCCCCAGGTGCTGGTAGGCCCGGTTGGTGGCGGTGCGCCCCGCCGGGGTGCGCTTGATGAACCCCTGCTGGATGAGGTAGGGCTCGTAGACCTCCTCGATGGTCTGGGCCTCCTCACCCACCGCGGCCGACAAGGTACCCAGCCCCACCGGGCCGCCGTCAAACTTCTCCACGATGGTCGAAAGCAGCAGGCGGTCCAGCCGGTCCAGCCCCGAGTCGTCCACCCCCAGGCGCGACAGGGCGCTGTCGGCCTGGCGCCGGTCCACCCGGCCGTCGGACTCCACCTCGGCGAAGTCGCGCACCCGCTTGAGCAGCCGGTTGGCGATGCGCGGGGTGGCCCGCGCCCGCCGGGCGATCTCCATGGCCCCCGCCTCGGTGATGCTCAGCCCCAAGATGGCCGCCGAGCGGGTGACGATGGCCGCCAGTTGCTCGGGGGTGTAAAAGTCCACCCGCACCTGCACCCCGAAACGGTCGCGCATAGGCGGGGTGATGAGCCCGGCCCGCGTGGTAGCCCCCACCAGGGTGAAGGGCGCCAGGTCCAGCTTCACCGTGCGCGCGCTGGGCCCCTGGCCGATGATGAGGTCCAGGTGGAAATCCTCCATGGCCGGGTAGAGCACCTCTTCCACCACGTGGTTGAGCCGGTGAATCTCGTCCACGAACAGCACGTCGCCGCGCTCCAGGTTGGTGAGGATGGCCGCCAGGTCGCCGGCCCGCTCCAACACCGGCCCGCTGGTGGCCGTGATGTTCACCTCCATCTCGGAGGCCAGGATGTGAGCCAGGGTGGTCTTGCCCAGGCCGGGATGGCCGTGCAAAAGCACGTGGTCCAGGGCCTCGCCGCGCCGCTTGGCCGCCTCAATGAATATCTTGAGGTTGGCCTTGGCCTCCTCCTGGCCCACGTAGTCGTCCAAACGGGTGGGGCGCAGGCCGCTGAGGGCCTGGTCTTCGTCCTGGGGCTGCCCGTCGACGATGCGTCTTTGGCGTTGATCTGCTTCCATCTGCTCCGGCCGTGCTTGCACTGGGCTCTATACTAGTGGATCGGCCCCCGGCCGACAAATCATTTGCGCGCCGCGGCCGGCGGCCAGGCTAACCGCCGGCGCTTAGCTGGGACTGGTCCACGTCGATGCCCAGACCGGGGCCGGCCAGGACCGGGGCGCGCCCCCCCGCCCCCGGAGTGAGGTCTTGCGCGATGATGTCTCGGGTGAAAAAGCGGGTGAGGCTGCCCTCCAGGTAGAGCAGGCCCCCGGCGGCGGCCGCAAAATGACGGCCGGCCGCGCTGAGGATGCCCAGCTCGCCCACCTGGCAACCAAGCTGCACCGCCAGGCCGTGGGCGTGGGCCATCTCCATAATCTCCCGGCAGCGCCCGAAACCAGCCAGCTTGGAGAGCTTGAGGTTAAAGGCCCCCACCGCCCCCTGCGCGATGAGCCGCCGGGCGTCGGCCAGGCTGCAGAGCGACTCGTCGGCCATGATCCGCAAATCGCCGGCCCCGGCGATGGCCTCCCAGGCCTCGGCGTCCCGCGGGTCCACCGGTTGCTCCAGGACAGATACCCCCAGGAGGGCCAACTGCTCCAGGTTGCCCAGGGCCTGCTCCCGGCTCCAGGCGCCGTTTACGTCCACCCGGATATCCACCTCCGGCCCCAGCCGGCGCCGCACCCAGGCCAGGTGCTCCATGTCACCGGCAAAGCCAAGCTTCACCTTCACCTGCCTGAAACCAGCGGCCGCGATGGCCTCCAGCACCGCCTCGCGCGCCTCCGGCTGGTCGATGATGGGCACCACCACGCTGTAGATAACCTCGCCGGCCGGCTCCCCCCGGCCGGGCGCCAGCAGGGCCGAGCAGGGCAGGCCCCGGCGGCGGCCGGCCAAATCCAGCAGGGCCGTCTCCAGGGCGCAGACGGCCGCCGGGTGGCGGGCCGCCGACTCGTCGTCTATCACCTCGCGGCAAAAGTCCATCACCCGGCGGCTGTCGATGGCCCGGCCCAAGAGCAGCCCCGGCGCGCGCCGGGTCAAAAACTCCTGCGAGCCCTCCAGGCTCTCGCCGGTGACATAGCTCCGGGGCACCCCCTCGCCAAAGCCCACCACCCCGTCGCGGTCGGTGAGCCGCACCACCAGGTTGGCCGTGTCGCGGTTGGTGGCCAGGCCGTGGGTCACCGGCCGGCTGAAGGGTCGCCGCACCAAGTACGTCTGTATATCTACCAGTTCGATGAGCTACCTCGCGCCGTGTGGAGACGGGAAACACCAACCCGCCGCAGACCGCCGCCGGCCGCGCCGGAGGCTCGATTCTAACGTATCGCGTCCATGCGACGGGAATAAAAATTGTTGAAGTGTTGCAGGGTCAGGGAATCCTCCAACTGGCGGGCGATGCTCATGCAGGCGTATTGCTTGTGCGAGCGGTATCCCAGGGCCCGAAAGAGCTCGCTTTGCTCCGGCGGACACAGGCAGACCAGGAAGTCCTGGCCTCGCCGGCGGCAGTGGGCCATGAGATAGTCCAGCACCTGGCCGCAAAGGGCGGTGCGCTGGGCAAAGTCCATCTCGTCACCAACAAAATATAGATGAAACTTGTTGAAAAAATGCGAGAAGTTCAGCCCCAGCGAGGCGTCTTCCAACAGGACCACGGCCTGCACCCGGCCGCCCACCTCGGCGCTGAACACCTCGCGGCGACGTCTGAGGTCGTGGCGGCGGTACAAGGCGTCGAGCCCCGCCAGGGCGAGGTTGCCCCCACCCAAACTGCGCAGGTCTATCTCGTGGGGGTCCACCACCTGGGCCAACAGGTCGGCCGCCAGCCCCAGCAGCCGCTCCTGTACCGGGTAGATATTGGCGATGGCCTCGCCGGCCGGCCGCGGGCCATCACCGGCCGGGAAATAGAAGTAGTCAAAGACCTTGTGGGTGCTCACCTCGGCCCCGGATTTTTCCAGCAGCTTGCCGAGATTGGAAAAGCGTACGTCGGCCCGGCTGTTGTTGGGCCGCCAATAAAAGATACCATGGTCCAGGTCCTGGTTGGCCATCATCCACTTTATGGCCCGGGCCAGCACCAGCTTCATGCCCCAGGGATCGGTGAGGCTGGCCATGTGGTGGATCATCCAGGACTTGTGGTAGTAACGGGTTATGGCCAGGGCGCTGCGGATGTGGCCGCCCTTGACGTGGGTAAAGAGCTTGAAGACGCTACCGTCGGCCTGGAGCAGCTTGTCCCAGGTGTCGGCGATCTCGGCCAGGTGGGGGCGCAGCTTCCCCTCCTTGGCTTCGTATACAAACCCCGAATCCCGGTAAAATTTCCACAACGCCTCAAACGAAGTCTGCGACTCGGCCATCACTTTACCCCCTGACAAATGGTGTTTAATTGGCGCAAAAGGCCGTCGGAGATGTTTTGCAAGTGATATGCCGTACCTAGGCCAGGGCTCGCGCGGCCGGCGCCGCCCGGGCGGGCCCCGGCGGCGCCGAAGAGGTACAACCTGCTGCCCTAGTTGAGAATTATTGGCTACTCGACCAGCGCCGGGTTCGCCGGCGGCGGCCACGCCGCTGGCGAGCGCCACCGGCCCGGCCCCCGAAATTTTGACGCTACCGGGGAAATATTGACACTGCGGGCAAATATTACCGCGCTTATCCCGACGTTTTGCCGGTGGTTACCCGCGGTCGGGCCGGCTCGACGAGGGATGAGCCCGTCTTATGGGGGAGTTGGACCTACGGAGATGGGCCCTGACGAAAAGGATTGTGGGATGCCCGGGGCTCAGCCCAGGGACTTGAGCACCTGGCGCAGCAGGTCCTCCAGGGGCGCACCGTCGCCGAGCTTTTCCACCGCGGCCTCCACCGCCTTGGCCGCCCGGGGCTGGGGATAGCCCAGGTTCACCAGGGCGCTCACCGCGTCCTCGGCCGCCGCACCGCCCGCGGCTACGGCGTCCCCGGCCTGGTCGCTTTCTTCGGCCGCCGGCAGTCGGCCTTCCAGGTCCACCACCATGCGGGCGGCGGTCTTCTTGCCGATGCCGGGCACCTTGCACAGCCGGGCGATGTCCCGGCTGCGCACCGCCTGCCACAGGTCTTCGGGGCCGATGCCCGAGAGGATGCCCATGGCCAGCTTGGGTCCCACCCCGCTCACCCCGATGAGGTGGCCGAAGGCCTCTTTTTCGGCCGCGTCGCCAAAGCCGTAGAGGTGGATGGCGTCGTCGCGCACCACGGTGTGCACCATGAGCTGCACCGCCGCCGGCGGCTCGGGCAGGGCGTAGAAGGTGTTGAGGCTCACAAAAAGGCGGTAGCCCACCCCGCCCACGTCCACGATGAGGTGGTCGGGGGCGCGGTGGATCATCTGTCCGGCTATGCGTGCGATCATGGCTCGGCGGTCCTCGTTGGCTTGCCTGGAGCTTGCTAATATACCACGGACGGCCGCTGGTGGGTGGGTCCGGCCCGGTTGGGCGCTTAGAGTCCCTTGGCGTGCAGGGCGCGGGAGTGGTGATGGCAAATGGCCAGGGCGCAGGCGTCGGAGGCGTCCAGGGGCAGCTTGCGCTTAGTGGCCAGCAGGGCGCTCACCATGGCCCGTACCTGTCGCTTCTCGGCCCGGCCCGTGCCCACCAGGGCCTTCTTCACCGCCGCCGGGCTGTATTCAAAGACCTCCAGACCGGCCGCCGCCCCGGCCAACAGGGCCACCCCCCGGGCCTGGCCCAGCACGATGGCCGTCTTGACATTCACCGCGCTAAACACCCCCTCCACCGCCATCTCGGCCGGCTGGTGCTCGGCGATGACCTCGGCCAGACCCTGGTGGATGGCCAGCAGCCGCTGGTCCACCGGGGCCTTGGCCGGGGCGCGCACCACCCCGGCGTCCACCAGCCGCAGCCGGCCCCCGCCGGCGGCGTCCACCACCCCCCAGCCGGTGGCGTGGCTGCCCGGGTCCAGGCCCAACACGCGCAGGCGCGCGCCGCCGGGCGTCGGGGCGTTGGCGCGGAGCGCAGGCATCGGCGGTTTCCTTTAATCTCTCCGGCGATAGCCGGTGGCTTGCGGGGCCAGGGCTCCGGGGCCTCCTTAAAGAAAGGGGCCCCGCCATTTTGCACTGCGGTCCCTAGCCTTCCAGGGACTCGAGAATCTCGTCGGGGATGTCGAAGTTGGCGTAGACGTTTTGCACGTCGTCGGCCTCGTCCAGGGCCTCCATCAGGGCCACGATCTGGCCGGCCAGCTTGGCGTCGGTGACCTCCACCGTGGTGGTGGGCAGCCTGGTCACCTTGGCCTCCAGGGGCTTGAGCTCGGACTGCTCCACCGCCGCGGCCACGGCCGAGAAATCTCCCGGGTCGGTGATCACCACCCAGGCGTCGTCTTCGTCGCGCACGTCCTCGGCCCCGGCCTCCAGGGCGATCTCCATGAGGGTGTCTTCGTCTACGTCGTTCTTGTCAAAGGTGAGCGAGCCCTTGGCCTCAAAGAGATAGGCCACCGCGCCGCTCTTGGCCAGGGAGCCGCCGCGCTTGGTGAGGATGTGGCGCACGTCGGCCGCCGCCCGGTTCTTGTTGTCGGTGAGACATTCGATAAAAAAGGCCACCCCGCCGGGGCCGTAGCCCTCGTAGGTGATCTCCTCGTAGGTGACGCCCTCGAGCTCGCCGGTGCCCTTTTTGATGGCCTTGAGGATGTTGTCCTTGGGCATGTTGGCCGCCTTGGCCGTGTCCATGGCGGTTCTGAGCCGGGGGTTGCCGTCGGGGTCGCCGCCGCCGGTCTTGGCGGCCACGGTGATCTCGCGCATCAGGCGGGTGAAGATCTTGCCGCGCTTGGCGTCGGCGGCTCCTTTCTTTCTTTTGATGGTGCTCCACTTGGAGTGTCCGGACATCTCGCTACCCCCGTAGGTGGTCGGTTATGATTTTTTGTCGGCGCCGCCTTTAAATCCGCGCCCCACCAGGTATATCTCCCGACTGCTCTTGGTGGAGCCGGCCGGTTTGTGGGCCTTGCCCAGTTTATATGCCTGCTTGACCCGTCTTATCAACTGGTCCACCCCGGCCCCCTGGAAGACCTTGGCCACCAGCACGCCGCCGGGCTTTAGCAGGGCCTCGGCCAGCTCCAGGGCCCGGGCGGCGAGCTCCACGCTCTTGGCCACGTCGGCGTGCACCACCCCGGTGGTGCGGGGGGCCAGGTCGCTGAGCAGGGCGTCTAAGCACCTCCCCCCCTTCGCCCCTTGCGCCCCCCCCATGGCCTCGGCCACCTCGGCGGCCGTGAGCTCCAGCACGTCGGCCTCCAGGTAGTCGACCCAGGACGGCAGCCCGGCGGTGGGGGGCTTTAGGTCCACCCCCAGCACTCGGCCGCCGGGGCCCACCTTTTGCGCGCAATACTGCAGCCAGGAGCCGGGGTGGCAACCCAGATCCAACACCCGCCGCGAGCCCTGGAGCAGACCGTAGCGCCGGTCGATATCCTCGAGCTTGTAGACCGAACGGGCGGCGTAACCGTCGCGCTTGGCCCTGAAATAACGTGCGTCCCTGGCTCCGGGTCTGGTCATGGCTGAACAAATCTAGCATAGCCCCCGGTGGGGGGCAAGACGGTTGCCGGCCCCCGGCCGCCGGCTATTGACGCGCCGGCGCCTCGCTGTTACCTTGGCTGGCATGCCGAGGAAAAAGAAAACCAAACCAGCGCCCCAGGAGCCGGCCGGCGCCGGCCGCATCGTCTGGGACTGGGCCAAGACCATCGGCCTGGCCCTGCTGTTGGCCCTGGTGATCCGCAGCTCCCTGGTGGGGGCCTACTCCATCCCCTCCGGCTCCATGCTGCAGACCCTGCAACTGGGCGACCAACTGCTGGTGAGCAAGGTAGCCTACCGCCTCAAGCTGCCCTTTTCCGACACGGTGCTCTTTACCACCGGGGAGATCCAGCGCGGCGATATCGTGGTCTTCGACCCGCCCTTCCAGAGCCAGTTTCCTTATATAAAAAGGGTCATCGGCCTGCCGGGCGACACGGTGCAGATTCGCGACAAGCAGGTCTACCTCAACGGCCGGCGGCTCAAAGAGCCCTACGTGCGCCATAGCGACCAGATGGTGTTGGGGGCCAACCGGCGCGACCAGATGCCGCCGACCAAGGTGCCGCCGGGCAAGCTCTTTGTCATGGGTGACAACCGCGACGACAGCGAAGACTCGCGCTTCTGGGGTTTCGCCGACGCGGCCAAGGTTCACGGCAAGGCCCTGGTCATCTACTGGTCGTGGGACTGGAGCCATATGCGACCCCGCTGGTCCCGCCTGGGCACCATTTTGGATTAAACCCACCTGATAACCACCGCCGCCCCCACCCCCCCGGCGCGGCCGGCGGTT
>JAMOVV010000105.1 GCA_027067385.1 Desulfarculaceae bacterium | reverse complement strand
CGCTCACTGAAGAGTTCCTCGCGCTCGGGGTCCTCGTGTACCAGGGCGATGATGATCCCGTCACCCAGGCGCAGGCCCAGCTCCACGCTGTCGGTGAGCCGCCGGCCCACGGTGTCCTTGACCACGACGCGGTCGATCACCGCCTCGATGTCGTGCTTGCGGTTCTTGGCCAGGGTCGGGGGATCGGTGAGCTCCACCAGCTCGCCGTCGACCCGGGCGCGCACAAAGCCGTCCTTGAGCAGCCGGGCGAAGACGCTACGGTGCTCGCCCTTGCGCCGGCTCACCACCGGGGCCAGCAGGGTGAGCCGCGTGCCCACGCCCAGGTCGATGAGCTGGTCCACGATCTCCTGGGGCGAGCGCGAGCGTATCTCGCGGCCGCATTGGGGGCAGTGGGGGGTGCCGGCCCGGGCGAAGAGCAGGCGCAGGTAGTCGTAGATGTCGGTGACCGTGGCCACGGTGGAGCGCGGGTTCTTGGAGGTGGTCTTCTGCTCGATGGCGATGGCCGGGCTCAGCCCCTCGATGGACTCCACGTCGGGCTTGTCCATGCGCTCCAAGAACTGGCGGGCGTAGGAGGACAGCGACTCCACGTAGCGGCGTTGGCCCTCGGCGTAGATGGTGTCAAAGGCCAGGGTGGACTTGCCCGAGCCGGACATGCCGGTGATGACCACCAGGCGGTCGCGCGGGATGCGCACCTCGATGTTCTTGAGGTTGTGCTGCCTGGCTCCCCGGACGATTATCTCTTTGAGCATGCCCTTGCCGTACCTGATGGGTTTTTACTGAAACGGCGGCCCTGGGTCGGAGCCCCTCCGCCGGGCGGTTGCCTATGGTGCCGCCGGGCGGGCCGGCGCGGCGGCGGCCATGGCCGCCGCCATGAGCAGGGCGGCCTTGAGGCTGGCCGGGTTGGCTTGGCCCTGGCCGGCCAGGTCGTAGGCCGTGCCGTGGTCCACGCTGGTGCGGATGATCGGCAGGCCCAGGGTGACGTTGACCCCGTCGTCGAAATGCAGCAGCTTCAGCGGGATGAGCCCCTGGTCGTGGTACATGCACAGCACCACGTCGAACTGGCCCTGGGCCGCCCGCCAGAAGACGGTGTCGGGCGGGTGGGGGCCGCTGGCCGCCACGCCTGTGGCTTGCAGCCGCCCGATGGCCGGGGCGATGATGCGTGCTTCCTCGTCACCAAAGATGCCGCCCTCGCCGGCGTGGGGGTTGAGCCCGGCCACGGCCAACCGGGGTTGCTTGATCCCCAGCTTGGCGGTCAGCTCGCGGGCGGTGATGGCGCCCACCTCCACGATGCCCTCGGCGCTTAAGCGGGCGGGCACCTCGGCCAAGGCGCAGTGGATGGTGGCCAGCACCACCTTGAGCTGGTCGCCGGCCAGCATCATCACCGGCCGGGCGGTGCCGGTGAGCCGGGCCAGCAGGGTGGTGTGGCCGGTGTCGGGATAACCGGCGGCCCGCAGGGCCTCCTTGCTGATGGGGGCGGTGGTCATGGCCGCGGCGCGCCCGTCCTGGCACAGGGCCAGGGCCTTTTCCACAAAGGCCCCGGCCAGGGTGCCGGAGGCGGCACTCCAGGTCCCCGGGGTGATGGCCTCGGCCGGGCCCACCTCCACCACCTCCACCGCCGGCGGGTCTATCCCGGCCGCCTGGGCCCCGGCGGCCAGCAGGCGCTCTTGTCCCACCACCAGCAGCTCGGCCGCGGCGGCCACCTCGGGGTCGCGGCACACCCGGGCCACGATCTCGGGGCCCACGCCGGCGGGGTCGCCCATGGTTACGGCGATGGTGGGCTTCATGGCCTTACTCGCCGGGCGGTGTCGGCGCGGGGTTGGTTTTGGCGAGGCATGGTCTCTCCCTTTCGGCGGCCGGGTAGGAGGCCGCCCGGCCATGATTATAGCGGCCGCGTGGCGCCGGGGCCACCCCGGCCGGTCCTGACCCGGGGAAGCGCCTCCGGGGGGCTGGTTTGTGCGCCGTCTCGCTTGGCCGCCCCGCCAAGGTCCCCTAGCCTGGGCCACCAGATTGACCCGCAGCCCGGAGGGGCCCATGAGTTCCTGCTGTTTCATGTACCAAAACCTCGTCACCGCCACCGAGCAGGTGAGGCTGTCCTCGGCCCAGGCCGGGGTGGTGGGCATGCCGGCCCC
>JAMOVV010000104.1 GCA_027067385.1 Desulfarculaceae bacterium | reverse complement strand
CATCGTGGGGCTTCTGGGCACCCGGGTGTTCTTTGTTTTCCTCGAGCCCGAGGGCTTCCTGGAACATCCCTGGCGCTTCTTCGCCCTGTGGGAGGGGGGCCTGGTGTTTTACGGCGGTATCGCCTTTGCCGTGCCCCTGCTTGTCATCTTGGCGCGGCGCTGGCGCCAGCCATTGCTGCCCCTGCTGGACGTGAGCGCCCCCGGACTGGCCTTGGCCCAGGGATTTGGTCGCCTGGGGTGTTTTTCGGCCGGTTGCTGCTACGGCCGGCCCTGGGACGGGGTCTGCTCGGTGGTCTTCAGCGATCCCCACACCCTGGCCCCCCGCGACATCCCCCTGCACCCGGCCCAGCTCTACAGCGCCCTGGAGTTGTTTGTCCTCTTTGGCCTGCTCATGTGGCTCAGCCGGCGCCGCCGCTTCGCAGGCCAGGTGTTTTTCACCTACGGCCTGATCCACGGGGTTAGCCGCCTGGTCATCGAGCAGTTCAGGGGTGATTGGCGCGGTGAGACCCTGGTGGCCGGGCTCACCACCACCGGCCTACTGGCCCTGGTCTTCGCCGTGGTCTCGGCGGCGGCCCTGTTTTACCTCAACCGCCGCCGCCAGCGCTAAAAAAGGAGGTTTGCCGTGCAGTTTCCCGCTCAATTGAAGTACCACCCCGAACACCTGTGGGTGCGCGACGACGCCGACGGCAAGGTCACCGTGGGCATCACCGACTTTGCCCAGGACCAACTGGGGCAGGTGGTCTACATCGATCTGCCAGAGGTGGGCGACGATATCGCGGCCGGTGACGAGATGGGCGCGGTGGAGAGCGCCAAGAGCGTCAGCGACCTCATCGCCCCGGTGAGCGGCCAGGTGCTGGCCGTGAACCAGGACCTCCTGGACGATCCGTCTCCGCTCAACAACGACCCCTACGGCCAGGGCTGGATCGCCCAGGTCCAACTCGCCGACCCGGCCGAGCTGGACGGCCTGCTAAGCGCCGAGGACTACCAGGCCCAGGTGGGCTGAGCCCCCGGCCGCCGGCGGCTACCAGCCACGTTATCCATACAAACCGGTGGACGGCTCTGCCGGCCGTCCGCCTTTTTGCACCGTCCGCCGGCCGGGCAAGGTCGTATTGGCGATAAACTAAATTTTTCGCTTGCGCGATTCGCGAATGTAGAAGCCCTTGGCTGGAGCCCGGTTATAGCGCTCTCAGCGTTTGCGAAGTTGACGTTCGTCGCCCACCCGGATGGTGAGGTGGATGGCGTCGAAGTACTCCAAGAGCGGGATGAGGAACTTGCGGCTCAGGCCGGTCATCTGCTTGAACTGGGGCGCGGCGATCCTGCCGTGGGCCTGGAGATAGTCCACCAGGTCGGCCTGCACCCGCTCCAGGGCCTGGCGGTGGTAGTAGAGGTCCTGCTTCACCTTCACCAGCACCCCTTGGTCCACCAACACCTTGATCAGCTCGCGCACCTGGTCCGGGTCTTCGCCCTGGCTGGCCTCCTTGAAGGTCGGCGGAGTGAGCCCGCCGTCGAGGTAGGCCTTTTCCAGCTTGGCCCGCAGGGCGCTCTCGTCCGCGGCCAGGCGCACCTTGTGGTCCGGCAGGCGCAGTATGTCTTTTTCGGCCACCAGCTTGTTTTCCGCCGTCAGCCTGGACAGCAGGTGGTTGAGCAGCTTGGCGTCGGGAGAGCGAGTCAGGCGCTGCTTCAGCTCTTCCTTGCCCATGCCGCTTTTGAGCGGGTTGGCCTGGTGATACTCGGCCAACAGCTCCAGGGCCTTTTGCTCCAGCTCCGCCCACACCTGCGCCGCCACCATGCGTCCGGCCTCCTTGTCAAAGCGCACCAACTGGCGCACCGAGAGCATGTCCTTGACCGCGGAGGCCAGCTCCTTGGCCGGCAGGTTCACCAGGCGGCGCAGTTGCTCGCTGGTGACCCCGGCCTCGCCGGCCAGGCGGGCGTGCACCATGAGCTTGTCGGCCGGCGACCCGTCCAGCAGGGTCTGCAGGTCGGCCATGATCTCGGGCCGGTTGCGCTTGTGGCGGCCGGGGTGGGGGTGCAGGACCTCCCCGCCGGCCACGGTGAACACCGGCGAATAGGAGCGCAGCACGTAGCGGTCGCCGGTCATCACCGCCACCGGGCTCTCCAGGCGCACCTGGCACAAGGCGCTCTGGCCGGGCAGCAGCTCGTCGCGGTCCAGGAGCATCAGCCGGCCCATGATCTCGGCGGTGCCGGAGTGGAAGCGCACCGGCGAGCGGTGCTTCAGGGGCCGGGGAATCTCGGGCAGGACGTCGACCTGGATATCCAGCCACATCGAGGGCGAGAGGGCCCCGGGCTCGGCCACCACGTCACCGCGTTTGATCTCGGCCTTTTCCAGGCCCTGCAGGTTCATGGCGGTGCGCTGGCCGCGCCGGGCCTGGTTCACCTCCTGGTTGTGCACCTGCAGGCCGCGCACCCGGGTGGCCAGGCCCTGGGGATAGACCATCACCTCCTGGCCCACCTCCACCACCCCGTCCAAGGCGGTGCCGGTGATCACCGTGCCAAAGCCGTGCATGGTGAAGACGCGGTCGGCCGGCAGGCGAAAGGGACCCCCGGCGGCGCGCTGCTCGATCTCGGCGGCCAGCTCGTCCAGGGCGGCGGTGAGCTGGTCGAGGCCCTGGCCGGTCTGCGAGGATACCGGCACGATGGGCGCGCCCTCCAGAAAGCTGCCGGCCAGGTACTCGGCCACGTCCTCACTCACCATCTCCAGCCATTCCTCGTCGACCATGTCGATCTTGGTGAGCGCCACCAGGCCGTGGCGGATGCCCAACAGGGTGCAGATGTCTAAGTGCTCGCGGGTCTGGGGCATCACCCCTTCGTCGGCCGCGATGACCAGGCAGACCAGGTCGATGCCGGCCGCGCCGGCCACCATGTTTTTCACGAACTTCTCGTGGCCCGGCACGTCCACGATGCCCAGGTGCTGGCCCGAGGGCAGCTCCAGGTGGGCGAAGCCCAACTCGATGGTGATGCCGCGCGCCTTTTCTTCTTTTAGCCGGTCGGTGTCGATGCCGGTGAGTGCCTTGACCAGCGAGGTCTTGCCGTGGTCGATGTGGCCGGCGGTGCCGAGGATGATCTGCTTCATGACGGGCTCTCTATCGGGCCGGGGGTTGGCTGGTACGGCCGCTTGCCAAACTATAGGCGGGCCGCCGGGGTTGGTCAAGCGCGGGCGGGACTTGTGCGGCCGGGGTCTTTTGGCCATAATTACCCCCATGCTTGGGCGCGGCGGACGCATAGTGGCCCTGGACGTGGGGGCCAAGCGCATCGGGGTGGCGGTGAGCGATGAGCAGCGCTTGGTGGCCAACCCGCTGGTCGTGCTGACCCGCAAGAACCGCGACGCCGATATCACCGCCCTGCGCCGCATCATCGCCGAACAAGGGGCAGGGCTCATCGTGGTGGGCCTGCCCCTGGCCAGCGGTGATAAAATAGGCGAGTCGGCCAAGAAGGCGCTTAGCCTCGGTAAACGATTGGCCAAGGCCACCGGCCTGGCGGTGGAGTACGTGGACGAATGGGAGACAACTCTTCAGGCCGACCAGGCGATGCTGGCCGGGGACATGAGCCGGGCCAAGCGCCGCCAAAAGATCGACAAGGTGGCGGCGGCCCTGATCCTGGACCGCTACCTGGCCCGGACCGGCGACGGGTCCTGAGGCGCGCGGCCGTTATCCTGGTGGTTGGCCTGGCCGTGTTGGCCGCCGGCCTGTGGGCCGGCGGCAGCCTGCTGCTGGAGCACCGCGCCACTGCCGGCGGCCTGCCCAAGGTGGTGGATATCCCCCGCGGGGCCAGCTTGCGCCAGACGGCCTATATCCTGAAACGGCAAGGCATCGTGGACTACCCCCGCCTGTGGGTGGCCGCCGCCCGGCTGCACGGCTGGCAGTACCACCCCGTGGTGAAGGCCGGCGAATACCGCCTCAGCCCCTCCATGAGCTACCGGGCCATCATCGAGGTGCTGGTCCAGGGCCGGGTGAACCGGCGGGCGGTGCTCATCCCCGAAGGCTTTACCCTGGCCCGCATAATCGAGCGCCTGGCCGCCAGCGGGGTCTGCGACGCCGATGACGCCCGCCGGCTCAGCACCGACCGGAAGTTTATCGCCTCCCTGGGGCTCAAGGCCGCCAGCCTGGAAGGCTACCTTTTTCCCGATACCTACCAGTTCGTGCGCGGCGCCGGGGCCAAGCGCGCCCTGCAGGTCATGGTGGCCCAGTTCAAAAAACACTGGCAGCCCCTGGCCGCCAAGGCCAAAAAACTCGGCCTGGATATGCACCAGGCGGTGACCCTGGCCTCCATCATCGAAGGCGAGGCCGTGGCCGGCGGCGAACGCCGCATCATCAGCGCGGTCTACCATAACCGCCTCAAGCTGGGTATGCCCCTGCAGGCCGACCCCACCGTGGCCTATGGCATTAAGGACCTCAAGGGACCCCTGCTGCGCAAGCACCTGAAGGTCGAGCATCCGTACAACACCTACCTGCACCCCGGCCTGCCGCCGGGACCCATCTGCTCGCCCGGCCTGGGCAGCCTCAAGGCCGCCGTGGACCCGGCCAAGGTCGATTACCTGTACTTCGTGGCCCGGGGCGACGGCACCCACGTCTTCAACCGCCACTATCGCGATCATCTACGCGCCATCAAAAAATACCGCTAGCCACGAGCCGCGGCAGCCGTAGTGGGTCCAAGTCCCAGCGGTAGCAGGCTCGTCCCTCGGCCTGCTCTGCTCGGGGCCGACTTTTAGGTCGGCCCAGTGCCCGGGCTCCCGTATAGGCCCGGTGGCGGGCCGCTCCAGGCTCGTCCCCCGGCCTTCTCCGCTCGCGCGTTCTTTTAGGTCGGGTCATTTTTACAGAATAGACGTCATTGCGAGGAGCTGGCAAGCGACGAAGCAATCTTCCTTTTCCCCTCTTGGCTGGCCATAAATGACATCCTTGGGAATTACCCGCAATCTCTTGCCCGATGGTAATTGAATGATGACGGCGGCCCGAAGGATAACGTCCCGGCCCATACGGCTGCGGCGGCACGCCGCGCCGCGAGCTGCGGCTCCCGTAGTGGGGCCAAGTCCACACATTACGGGCTCGTCCCTCTACCTGCTTCGCTCGGAGCCGACTTTTAGGTCGGGTCGGTTTTGCTCCGGTCGGTGGCAATTGAATGGTAACAGCAGCCCGAAGAATATCGCCCCGGCCCATACGGCAGCGGAGGCACTCGGCCGACGAAGCAAACTTCCGCTTCTCTCTCAACCAAAGATGGAAGAGGAAGGTCGCTTCGCTGCCGCTCGCGATGACATCTATTTTTTAGCTCGTCCCCCCACCTGCTTCGCTCGGAGCCGACTTTTAGGTCGGGTCAGTTTTGCTTTGCTCGGTGGCAATTGAATGATGACGGCGGCCCGAAGGATAACGCCCCGGCCCATACGGGTGCAGCAGCATGCTGCCGGCACGCCGCTGCGTGAATTACATTCACCTAGATGGCCCCTGGAAAAATGGTTGACATGGTGCCCGTGACGTGATAGTTGAATGAACCGTCATTCACCAGAAATATCCCTAAGGGCCCCAGCGGGCACGGGGTGAGACGAACCTTGAAGCGCAAAAACAAAAAGTCCACGGATAAGCACCGTCGCATAATCGCAGCGGCGGTGAAGGTCTTTGCCAAGAACGGCTTTTACAACTCCAAGGTGAGTGAGATTGCCCGGGCCGCCAACGTGGCCGATGGCACTATTTATTTGTATTTTCAGAACAAAGACGATATTCTTATCACCTTGTTTGAAGAGGAGATGCAAAGAATCCTCGACGCCATGCGCGCCGCCATAGCCGAGCACGACGACCCGGCCGAAAAGCTCAAGGCCTTTGCCAAGGCCCATTTGTCCTTACTGCAGAGCAACGCCGAGTTGGCCGAGATAATCCAGGTGGAGTTGCGTCAGTCGTCCAAGTTCATGAAGGAATATCACAACGAGAAGTTTTACGAGTACCTCAATCTAATCAGCAGTATCATTCGCGAGGGGCAGGAAAAGGGAGTTTTCCGCAAGGACATCGAGCCGGGCATCGCCAAGCGCGCCATATGGGGGGCGCTTGATGAGATGAGCCGCTACTGGGTGTTGTCTTCCACCAGGAAATATTCCATTGCCACCGCGGCCGACGAGATAAGTTCATATTTCCTAAGAGGGATGCTGGCGGCGTGAGCCGGACGCCTTACCGGGCACGGCGCCCCTTGGATTGAAAAGGAGGGTTTTGGCAGTGAACATAGTTGTTTGCATCAAGCAGGTGCCGGACACTGAGACCCAGATCAAGATCGCGAGCGATGGCAAGTCCATCGAGACCGATGACATCAAGTGGGTCATGAACCCCTACGACGAGTTTGGGGTTGAGGAAGCACTGGTTCTTCAGAAAGAGAAGGGCGCCGAGGTGACCGTGGTGGGGGCCGGTCCCCAGCGGGTGACCGAGGCTTTGCGCACCGCCCTGGCCATGGGCGCCGACAAGGCGGTGTTGATCGAGGACGACGATTTCTACGGGGCCGATCCCATCACTGTGGCCAAGGTGTTGGCCAAGGCGATCGAGCCCCTCAATCCCGACATCATTTTCTTCGGCCAGCGGGCCGTGGACGACGACAGCGGCGTGGTCGGTTCGGCGGTGGCCGAATTTTTAGACATGCCCCAGCTTTCGGTGGTGACCAAGGTTGAGGTAGGCGACGGCACGGTGCAGGCCCACCGCCCGGTGGAGGGCGCCACTCTGGTGCTGGAGTCCACGCTGCCCTGCGTGATCACTGCTCAGAAGGGTCTCAACGAGCCGCGTTACGCGTCGCTTCCGGGCATCATGAAGGCCAAGAAGAAGCCCCTGGAGGTCATAAGCCTGGCCGACCTGGGAGTGGAGCGCGACGACAAGCTGGAGATCGTCGCTCTGAATCCGCCGCCGGAGCGTGCCCCGGGCAAGCAGGTGGAGGGTGAGACCGGCCAGGAGATAGCCATCAACCTGGTGAAGCTGCTGCGCGAAGAGGCCAAGGTCATCTAACGGGCTTTGATTGCGAGAAACCTTTCTTCCGAAGGGAGAGTTATAGATATGGCAGGTGTTTGGGTAATAGCCGAGCATCGTGACGGCGAGTTCCGCAAGGTGACCTTTGAGGCGGCCAGCGCGGCCAAGAAGGTGGCCGAGGAGATGGGCGCCGAGGTGACCGCGGTGGTCCTGGGTAAGGGCCTGGAAGCGGCTTGCGCCGACCTGGGTAAATACGGCGTAAACAAGGTCCTCTACGCCGAGGACGACGCCTTTGAAGTATATTTGGTCAACGCTTATGCCGGGGCCCTGGCCGGGCTGATCAGCGAGGGACAGCCGGAGGTAGTGTTGCTGCCGGCCTCCATGCAAGGCAAGGAGCTGGGCGGCCGTTTGGCGGCCAAGCTCGATACCTCCATCGCGGTGGACTGCACCAAACTGGCGGTGGAAGACGGCAGGCTCAAGGCCACCCGGCCCATCTACGCCGGCAAGGTCTACGCCGACGTGTTGATCAAGAGTTCGCCCCAGATCGCCAGTTTGCGGCCCAACGTGTTCGACGCCGACGAAGTGGGCGGCGAGGCCGTGGTGGAGACGGTTAGCGTCACCCCGGGCGAGATAAAGACCAAGCAGATCGAGGTGCTCAAGGAGGCCGAGGGCAAGATCGACCTCACCGAGGCCACCATCATCGTGTCCGGCGGCCGCGGCATGAAGGACGCCGACAACTTCTCCATCATCGAGGCCCTGGCCGCCGAGCTGGGCGCCGCGGTGGGCGCCAGCCGTTCGGCGGTGGACGCCGGTTGGCGGCCGCACAGCGACCAGGTGGGACAGACCGGTAAGGTGGTCACTCCCAACATGTATATCGCCTGCGGCATCAGCGGCGCCATCCAGCACTTGGCTGGCATGGGCTCATCCAAGCTCATCGTGGCCATCAACAAGGACCCCGACGCGCCCATCCACACCAAGGCCGACTACAGCTGCGTGGCCGACCTGTTCGACGTGGTGCCGGCCATGACCGAAGAGGTCAAGAAGCTGGACTAGCCGGGAGATACCGGATAGGTTTTGAGCCTGGACCGCCGCGCGCGGTCCGGGCTCAACTTTTTTACGGGAGACAGCTCATGTGGGAGAAGCACCTGGCCTCACGTGATATCGGACTTTTGCAGGGACCCGGCCCCTACGATCCGTCCCGGCCCACCCTGCTGATGATCCACGGCTCCGGCGGCAGCGCGGCCAACTACCGGCCGCAGTTGTTCCGCCTGGGCCCGGAGATCAACCCGGCGGCCATCGACCTGCCCGGCTGCGGCCAGACCCCGGGCCCGGCCCCGGTGCGGGTGGAGGACTACGCCCAGTGGCTCGGCGACTTCCTGGCCGCCGGCCCGGTGCGGCCGGTGCTGATGGGCCATTCCCTGGGCGGGGCCATCGCCCTGCAGTTGGCCCTGGAGCGCCCCAGCCTGGTCCGCGGGCTGATCCTCATGGGTACCGGCAGCCGGCTGCGGGTGCTGCCGGCCATACTCGACGGCATACGGGACAACTTCGCGGCCATCGTGCCCATGATCGTGCGCTACGCCTACTCCCCCCAGGCCGACGAGGCCACCCTGGCCCAGGGGGCCAAGGAGATGTCAGCGGTGGACCCCGAGGTGCTCTGGTCCAACTTCACCGCCTGCGACCGCTTTGACGTGAGCGACCAACTGGGCCGCATCAGCCTGCCCACCCTGGTCCTGGTGGGCGACGGCGACCAACTCACCCCGGTGAAGTACAGCCGTTTCCTGGCCGAGCGCATCCCCGGCGCCGAGATGAAGGTCATCGAGGGCGGCGGGCACATGGTCAACCTGGAGCAGCCCCGCGCCGTGAACCAGGCCATCATCGACTTCATGGCCTCCCGCTAGGCGGCGTGCCGCCGCAGCCATATGGTCCGGGGCGTTATCCTTCGGGCCGCCGCCGTCGTTCAATCATTTGCGTTCTAAGCAAAAACGACCCGACCTAAAAGAACGCTTGAGCGGAGAAGGCCGAGGGACGAGCCCACAACGTATCGCCACCGGGCCTATACGGGTGTGCAAGCATTGCACCGACCTAAAAGTCGGCTCGAGCGTAGGATAGCGGGGAACGAGCCCGCAACGTACCGCCACCGGGCCTATACGGGTGTGCAAGCATTGCACCGACCTAAAAGAACGCTTGAGCGGAGCAGGCCGGGTGACGAGCCTGTAGCGTGTGGACTTGGACCCACTACGGGAGCCGCGGCTCGCGGCCTTGACCGGGTGGGGGTGGTGGGGTAGAAGAGATTGGCCAGCGATAACATGGCTGGGGGCGGGTTTAGCACTCCACACAAGGGAGAAAAGCATGGCCAGCATACTGGTCACCGGCGGGGCTGGTTCCATCGGCTCCTACGTATGCGAATACCTCATTGACGACGGCCACCAGGTGGTGGCCTTGGATACCGGCAGCTCGCGCAAGGTGGAGCACCTGTTCGACAGCGGCCGCTTCAAGTTTGTGCAGGAGTCGGTGCTCAACAAGGACCAGGTGGACAGCCTGGTGGAGAAGGTGGAGGTAGTGATTCACCTGGCGGCCATCGCCGACCCCAAGCGCTACGTCAACGAACCACTCAACGTGCTCAACGTGAACCTCAAGGGTTCGCTGCATCTTTTGGAGCGTTGCAGCCAGTTGGGGGTGAAGTTCGTGTTTGCCTCCACCAGCGAGGTGTTGGGCCGCAACCCCGACGTCCCCTGGGACGAGGAGGCCGACCGGGTGCTGGGTCCGCCCTCGATAAACCGCTGGTGCTACTCCACCGGCAAGGCGCTGGTGGAGCATTTTTGCTATGCCCATGGCCAGCAGGAGAACCTGCCGTTTGTGATCATGCGTTTCTTCAACGTCTACGGTCCCCGCTGCGACGACCTGGGCCAAGGCCGGGTGATCCCCATCTTTTTGGAGAAGTTTTTCCGCGGCGAGGACGTGGTGATTCACGGCGACGGCTCCCAGACCCGCTGTTTCACCTTTATCGAGGACTGCGCCCGGGCGGTGGTGGAGTTGTCGCTCAACCGCGCGGCGGTGGGCCAGTGCTTCAACGTGGGGGCCGACCGGGAGACGACTATCCTGGAGCTGGCCCAGGTGATGAAGCAGGTGGGCGGCTTTGACAACGAGCTGGTGTTCACGCCCCACGTGGAGGTCTTTGGCGACAGCTATGAAGACATCCCCCGCCGGGTGCCCGACGTGAGCCGCATCAAGCGGGTGATCGGTTGGCAGGCCACCACCCCCTTGGAGCAGGGGCTTAAGAAGACCATTGATTTTTACCGTTAGGGGGACCGGCCATGGACGCGGCATCGCTACCGGATGATCTGCAAAAGGCGGTGGCTTTTCACGGCCACCTGTGCCCGGGCCTGGTGATCGGCTATCGCGCGGCCAAGGCGGCGGCCGCCGCCCTGGGGGTGGGCCAGAGCGAGGACGAGGAACTGGTGGCCCTGGTGGAGAACAACTCTTGCAGCGTGGACGCCTTCCAGGCGCTTTTGTCCACTACTTTTGGCAAGGGCAATCTCAAGTGGTTGGACTTTGGCAAGCAGGCTTTTACCCTGATGGACAGGGGCCGGGGCCGGGCGGTGCGGGTGGTTTTTGTGGGCGATGGCCTCAAGCGGCCGGGCCCCGATGGCGGGACTGACCGCGAGGCCTTTATGCAGGCCCTGCTGGCCGCGCCGGCGGACCAGGTGGTGCGGGTGGAGCCGGTGGACGCTCCACCGCCGCCCGAGGCCCGGATCGAGCCGTCGCTCATCTGCGCCTGTTGCGGTGAAGGGGTACAGGCCAGCCGCACCGTGACCACCTACAGCGGTGAGACCTACTGCCTGCCCTGCGCCCAGCGAGAAGCGGTATGAAGGGGCTGGCCAACTATTTCTTTGAGGCTGGCATGCTCAAGAAGATGCGCCGCACCGGGTATCCTTTTTTGGGCTCGGGCGGTGAATCGGTGGCCGACCATTGCTTCCGCGCCGCGCTCATCGGCTACAGCTTGGCCCTGGACGATCCCGAGTTGGACGCGGCGCGGGTGGCCCTGATGCTCCTGCACCACGACCTGGCCGAGGCCCGCACCGGGGACCTCAACTACATGCACAAGCAGTATGCCCGGGCCGACGAGGCCAAGGCCACCGAAGACATGGTCGACGGCCTGCCGGAGGCGGTGGCCGGGCAGGTGCGCGCCCTGGTGGACGAGTTCAACCAAAAGGAGACGCCCGAGGCCCGCCTGGCCGGCGACGCCGACCAACTGGACCTCATCGTGGAGCTGAAGGAACAGCAGGACCTGGGCAACCCTTATGCCCGGCACTGGATTCACTATGCGGTGAAGCGGCTGGGCACCCAGGCGGCCCGCGACATGGCCCGGGAGATACTGGACACCGACTGGACCGACTGGTGGTTTGAGAAGAACGACGACCTCTGGGTCCGCTGAGCGCGACCTACCCCTCGCCAGCCCGAGCCCGCCGGAGATTCCCCGGCGGGTTTTCATGTGCACAGCCAGTCCCAGGCCCGGCCGGCCAGGCCCGCGGGCGCGGCCAGGCCCAGCCATTGCAGGGCGCTGGGCAGCAGGTCGAGGATCGAGGCCCCGTGCACCGGCTGGCCGGCCGCGGCCAGGGGCCGGTCGCCGGCCAGGCCCGCGATGAGGATACCCCGGGGATCGTGGTTGGCGTGGTCGGCGCCGGTGTCGTTGCCGGGCACCAGGTGATCGGCGCCGCGGCCGGGCCACACCTGGCCCACCGCGCGCAAGTCCAGGCCGCCGGGGTAGAGGATGAGGTCCGGGGCCACGGGCCGCACCCGGCGGTAGACATCGCGGGGGTCCAGCACCTGGTTGCCCAGGGGCTCGCCGCTGGGGCCGGTCATCTGCTCCAGGGCGGCGGTGAGCTCGGCCTTGAAGGCGTCGAGCTCACGGGGACCGATCACCCCGGCCGGTTCACGGCCGGCCAGGTTAAAAAACAGCCGGGCGTAGTAGCCGCCGGTGGACCAGACCCGGGTGCGCGGCCAGTCGATCATGTCGTGGGTGAGAGCGGTGGGCTTGGCCGGCGGCCGTTTGAGCCGCAGCAGGCCCTGGTTGATGAGCCACTGGTTGACGGCCAGGCCGCCTTTTAAGGGTCGCGCCCCGTGGTCGCTCACCACCAGCACCAGGGTGTCGGGGTCCATGGCGGCCAGCAGCCGGCCCAGGTGTTGGTCCAGTTGCCGGTAGTGCTCGGCGATGACCCCGCGCCAGGGCCCGGCCGGGTCGTAGGCCGGGTGGTCCGGGTCGCTGTAGCCCCAAAAGGCGTGGTGCAGCCGGTCCGGCGACATCTCCACCATCATGAAAACCTCGGGGCCAAAGCGTTTGAGCAGGCGTTGGGCCACCTGGAAGCGCCGCCGGGCCATGTCGTCTAGCTGGGCGGCCAGCTCGGCCGGCGGGGCCTGGCGGAAGTTTTTCACGTCGATGAGGTAGTCGCCCTCGGCCCAGCGGTCCAGCAGGGGCTTTAAAGCGCGCGGCCGGGTGAAGTCGGCGCTCTTGTCCGGGGTGAGCGGGCCGGCCACCAGGGCTCCCTTGATGGGACGGGGCGGGTAGGTGAGCGGTACCCCCAGCACCACCGAGGTGAGCCCTGCCTCCCCGGCCAGGTCCCACAGGGTGGGGCTCTCTATATCGCGGCCGGAGGCCAAGGACAGCTCGGCGTAGGAGTGGTCGCGGCGGTTGCGAAAGCCGTAGAGCCCGAGCTGGCCGGGGTCGCGGCCGGTGGCCAGGCACATCCAGGCCGGCACGGTGATGGGCGGGATGGTGCTGGCCAGCTCGCCCCAGCGGCCCCGGTCCATGAGCCCGGCCAGGTGGGGCAGGCCCTGGCGCAGCCGGTGGAAGACCAGGGCCGGCGGGGCGCAGTCCAGGCCGATGACGGCCAGGGGTCGGCGGCTCACGGCTGGGAGGGCTCCCGGCCGGCAGCCCGGCGGAAGCGGCGCAGTTGCTTGCGGTAGTAGTCCAGGCGCTGCTTGGGGCCGGCGGCCAGGGCCGAGCGGGCCGCGGCCAGGGCCTGGCGGGGCTGGCCGTTTGCGAAAAAGGCTTCGGCCAGGGTGTCCCAGATGTGGGGCGCCGGTCGCAGGCGCACCGCCTCCAGGGCCAGGCGCCTGGCCTCTGCCGGCCGCCGCAGGGAGGCGTCTTTGGCCGTGGCGTAGACCCAGGCCAGGGCGTTGAGGGTCTCGGGGTCGCGCGGGGCCAGGGCCAGGGCCCGCCGCAGGTCGGCCAGGGCCTCGGCCTCGCGGCCCTGCTGGAAACGCAGCACCCCCCGGGTGACCAGGAGCCGGATGTTGCCGGGCTGCTCGGCCAGGCGGCGTTCGATGAGCCGGTCAACGGTGCGCTGTCCCAGGGCGCGCCCCGCCTGGCGGAAGGTCATCAGGTTACCGGCGGCCACCATGGCCCCCAGGACTAAGAGGTAGACCAACATGGCTCGGCGCATCTTGCGGTCGTGAGCCGCGATGAGCTGGGGCTGGGCCTGGGCCGCCTCCAGGGCGCGGACCCGCTGGGCCACCGAGAAGTGGTGCCAAGAGGGCAAGTCGCGGATATTGCCGGCCAGGCGGGCGATCTTTTCCAGGGCAGTGATTAGCGGCTCGGCGGTGCCCAGGGCCTTCAGCGCGAACAGGTCGGCCTGGCGCTCGTAGTTGCGCATGAAATAGCCCACCGCGAAGCGCAGGTAGGCGATGAGCAGCAGCACCAGCGGCAGGGATAGGGCCAGGCTGAGAAAGCTCTCGCCGCCGTCTTCGGCGGTGAGCATGTCCGCGCCCCAGCCGGTGCCGGCCAGCCAGTAGACGAGCAGGCGCAGCAGGATGTCCAGGGGTTCGGCCAGGGCGTAGGCCATGAAGAAGAAGCCCATGAATAGGGCGATAAACTTGGCCATGTGGAACTTTTTCACGTGGCCGGCCTCGTGGGCTACTACGGCTGAGAGCTCCGAGGGGCTAAGTACCTCGGCCAGGGCCGGGGTGATGAGCAGATAGCGCAGGCGGGGCACCAGGCCCAACACACCGGCGGTGAGCACCCGGCCGCCCATGATGGGCCAGTTGAGGATGGCCGCCACCTTCACCCCCAGGCGGTCCAGGGTCTCCTGCACTACGCTACGCACCGGCCCCGGCGGCACCTCGCGGCAACCCCACCACCCGCGCACCAGGGGCGGGAAGATGATGGCCACCATCAGGGCGAACAGGGCCAGGAAGGCCAGGTCGCCCCACTGGCCAGAGAGCCAGTCCTCACCCTGGGGCCAGAGCCAGGTGGCCAGGTCGCTGAGCAACGACAGCAGGAACCAGGGGAAAATGACCGGGGCCACGAAGCGGGCCTGGCCGGCCACGAACTGGCCCCGGCTCCAGGGCTGCTGCAATACCAGGCTTTCCAGACGGTAGGTCTGGGACCAGACCAGGCAGGCCAGGGCCATGTACAGGGAGGCGGCCAGGATGCCGGCCAGGGTGTGGGAGGCGGCCAGCCAGGGGATGCTCACCAGGTGGGCCTTGAGGTCCAGGGTGGTGACCATGGCCAGTTGGGCGGCCAGGGCGGCGATCTGCAGGGCGAAGGAGAGGCGCCGGGCGGCGCGGGCCGGGTCCAGGGGGGAGCGGGGACCGCCCAGCCGGTGCAGGAGCCAAGCGATGCTCATGCGGCAGCCGGCCCACAGCCAGGCGGCCAGGGCCAGGCAACCGAGGAGGGTTTCGCCCGGCGAGAGGATGGGCTTGGCCGGCGAGTAGGCCTCGAAGACCACCATTACCAGGATGAAGGCCAGTATCTGCGAGTAGAGCAAAACGCCATCCCCGTTGGAGTGATTGGTGGGGCCGCAGGCCGGCGGGGCCGGCCGGGCGCCGGTGGTGACCCTGGTAGTCTACCGCAGCCTGGGGCCAAAAGCCCACGGCCCGGGCAAAACGCCCGAGCCGTGGTGTGGGGATATGGTTGGCGGAGAGAGAGGGATTCGAACCCTCGGTGGAGCTTTTAACCCCACACTCGCTTAGCAGGCGAGCACCTTCGGCCTCTCGGTCATCTCTCCGCTGGCGTTCTGATTCGGTTGTGGACAGGCCCTGGTTAGCCTGGCGCGGCCAAGGCCTTATATGCTTTGCCGGGCAGTCCCCCTTGCTTTACCGGCAACCCCGTCGCCCGGCTCCCGCTTGGTGTCACCCGGCTCCCCCCGTCACCGCCTGCCCCCGGCTCCGCCCCCTGGCCCCCTTGGCCCCCTGGCCGGCGGTGGCCTGGGTTGGCGGAGGGAGTAGGATTCGAACCCACGGACCTTTCGGTCAACGGTTTTCAAGACCGCCGCCTTCGACCACTCGGCCATCCCTCCGTACATAGGGGTCGCCAGCGCCGGGGCCTGGGCCCACGCATTAATTACCATCGGCCAGTTGGGGCGTCAAGCTTTGGGGCGGACAGAGCCGACGATGCGCCATAATCGGCCTCGGTACGGCTGACTACTATATAAGATAGGTCGCCCACCGGCTGCGCACAACTTAAACCAGGAGCTGGGGATTAGCTGGGCTGAAATGATTATCAAGTAGTCCTATGGGGGGGGAAGTATTTTTTGGCGCACCGATGCCGTCTGGGCAGGGGGGTATGGCATAAAGCAAGTAAAAACGTAGTGATATGCGTAATTGCCCGGGGCGGGCATGGGGTGGGACAAGTTTGGGTGAAAGCTTGTGAATAATGCTCTGCTGTTGTATAAAAGGAGGTCGGTTACTAAAAAGGATAGTTTGCCGCTATAAATGCGGTGCATTTCACTGGTAACTACTTGTGGTGAGACCAGCGTTAAAAGGAGTCTGGTATGGAGTCGTTTAAGGCGCCTAACGTGACCGGAGTCGAGAGCCCCGGCCGCCGCAAAGTTTTCAGTCTTTGCGGCATGTGTGCGGTGCGTTGCCCTATCGAGGTCGAAGTGGAAGACGGCCGGCCGGTATGGCTGCAGGGCAACCCGAATGACAAGTCCATGGGCACCAGCCTGTGTGCCAAGGGCGCGGCCGGCCTGGCCTTTGAGTATGACGACGAGCGGCCGCAGTATCCCCTGATCCGCGCCGGCGAACGGGGTGAGGGCAAGTGGCGGCGGGCCACCTGGGAGGAGGCCCTGGACTACATCGCCGACAAGCTCAAGGCGGTCATCGAGGAGCACGGCGGCCGGGCCATAGCCTACAGCGACCGGGGGGGACCTTTCACCGATCTGAGCAAGAGCTTTGTCCGGGCCATCGGTTCGCCCAACTATTTCAACCACGACTGCACCTGCGGCCGCAACGCCCACCACGCCTCCATGAGCTTGTTTGGTCTCAAGCGCACCGGGTTCGGGTATGATTTCAAGAACACCAAGCACATGGTGTTTTACGGCCGCAATATCATAGAGTCGTTCCAGGTCAAGGAGGCCAAGGCGGTGATCGACGCCTTATCGGCTGGGGCCAAGATGACCTACATCGACCCGCGGGCCACCTACACCGCCTCCAAGGCCACCCGCTACCTGCAGGTGAGGCCCAACACCGAGTACGCCCTGAACCTGGCCTTGATTCACCAGGTGATCAAGGACGAGCTCTACGACAAGGATTTCGTTTCCCGCTGGACGGTGGGTTTTGAGCAGTTGCAGAAGTTCGTGGCCGACAAGACTCCCCAGTGGGCCGAGGAGATAACCGGCATTGCGGCGGCCGAGATGATCGAGATGGTGCACGAGATCGCCGCCGACGCCCCGCGAGTGACCTTCCATGGCGGTTGGATGACCGCCCGTCACGGGCAGTCGTTCTACACCAGCCGGACCAGCTACATCCTCAACGTGCTCTTTGGAGCCATCGAGGTGAAGGGCGGGCTCATCGCGGCCAAGGGACCCAGCGACGCCGGCAAGAAGAGCTTGAACAAGCTCATCGACAAGATACCGGAGGTGGAGGAGAAACGAGTGGACGGCTGCGGCTGGAAGTATACTCACTTCGACTCCGGCCCCGGCCTGCTGCACCTGTTGTTCCCGGCCATCGAGAGCGGCGAGCCCTATCCCGTCAAGGCCTATATCGCCTATCGCCACGATCCCATCTCCAGCCTGCCGGATCCCGATGCCCAGAAGCGGGCTTATGACAAGCTGGACCTGCTGGTATCCATCGATGTCAACTACTCGGAGTTCGGGTGGTACAGCGACGTGATCCTGCCGGAGGCCACCTACCTGGAGCGGGCCAATATTCTCATCTCCAAGAGCGGCACCAAGCCCTATTTCACCATGCGCGACCAGGCCATAGCCCCCCGTTTCGACAGCCGGCCGGCCTGGTGGATTTTCCGTGAGTTGGCCGTGCGCCTGGGGGTGGGCGAATATTTCGACTTTGAGAATATCGAGGAGTTTTGGGAATACCAACTAGAGGGCACCGGGGTGTCGGTCTCGGACCTGCGGGAGCGCGGCCTGGTGCAGCTAAGCGACCGCGACATCTTGTGGGACCGCGACGACGGGCTCAAGTTCCAGACCCCCTCCGGCAAGATCGAGCTCACCTCCAGCGTGTTGGCCGATGCCGGCCTGCCCGATCTAGCCGAGTTCCAGCCGCCGCCGGACTTGGCACCGGGGCAGTTCCGGCTGCTCTTTGGGCGCTCCGGGGTGCACAACCACGCTCACACCATGAACAACCCCCTGTTGCACGAGATTCTGCCGAGCAACTCGCTGTGGATGCATCCCCAGGCGGCCGAGGAGCTGGGGCTGTCTGACGGCGACACGGTGCGGGTGAGCAACGGGGACTATAGCACCGAGGGACCGCTTACCGTAACTCCGTGGATTCATCCCGAGGCGGTGTTCATGCTGCACGGGTTCGGCCGCACGGTGCCGTTGCAGACCCGGGCCTATGGCAAGGGCATGGCCGATCAGCGGCTGCAAAAGGGATTGCTCACCGCCTATGATCAAGCCGGCGGCGGCAACAACCTTACCGAGTGTGTTGTTACGGTAACCAAGGCCTAACCCGGCGAGCGAAAGGGCGAAAGAGTCATGAGCAAGTACTATCTTTTGCAGGAAGCGGAACGGTGCATCGGCTGCTCGGGCTGCGAAGTGCATTGCAAGACCAACAAGGGGCTCGGCGTGGGTCCGGTGCTGTGCAAAAACATGGTGGTGGGCCCGGTGGACGTCAAGGGCATGCCGCGCATCCGTTTTGTGTTCATGCCCTGCTTCCACTGCGAGGAGCCCTGGTGCATGAACGTTTGCCCCAGCGGGGCCATCCAGAAACGCAAGAGCGACGGCATAGTCTTCATCGAGCCGTCCTTGTGCATCGGTTGTAAGAGCTGCATCACCGCCTGTCCTTGGGGCGCCTGCCAGTGGGACCCCACCCGGGGCAAGGCGGTGAAGTGCGACTATTGCAAGGATCGCCTGGACCAGGGTCTCAAGCCGGCCTGCGTCACCAAGTGCGTAACCCAGTGCCTGCAATTCGGCGAGGCTTCCCAACTGCCGGACAACCGCCGGCAGCGCTACGCCAAGGCCATGGCCGCTGAATCCTTCAGCCAGATGTAGGGAGCCACGCGATGGGGACTGACGCCAATGTTTTATCCCTGGTCCTGGGCCGCACCCTACTGGCCTGGTCCCAGGAACTGGGTGAGCCCACCATTGAGCACTACCGCCGCTTGGGCGGATTCGAGGGCCTGGAGCGGGTGGCCCGGCTCAACCAACTGGAGGTAATCGCCGAGCTGCGCTCCAGCGGTCTGCGCGACCGCGGCGGCGACACCGACCCGGTTTATCTCCAGTGGCAGCGGTTTTCGCGCACCCACCAGCCGGGCGTGCTGGTGGTGGATGCGGTGGAGTATGACGCGGCCGGCCAGGCCTGGCTCACCCTGCTGAGCCAAAACCCCTTCGGCCTGGTGGAGGGCCTTTTCTGCGCCGCCCAGGTGTTCGGGGTGAACCGTTGCCAGGTCTTGATGACCCCGGAGATGGAGGTCTTTGAGCACCTATTGCTCAACGCGGTGGAACAGGCGGCCGAGGTGGGGCTGGCGGGGGTGGAGCCCCCGAGCCTGGAGCTGGTCAGCGACCAGGAGCCATCGATCTTCATGGCCGGCCATCGCCCCGGTGAGGAGCCGGGCCCGGTTCTGCGCCACAGCCTGGAGACCTGGTACCACATCGCCCTAGCCTTTCTCCTGGGCCCCGAGCGCATGGGGGAGCTGCGCCGCGAGGGCCACGCCGGCACCCGCCTGGTCACCCTCAGCGGCGAGGTGAATAACCCCGGCCTAGTGGAGGTGCCGGTGGGCGGCGGCCTGGCCCAGGTGGTGCATACCATCGGCGGTGGTTTCCGCGACGCGGTGGAGCCCTTGGCCCTGGCCGTGGACGGCGGCATGGGCGGGTTCCTGCCCCCCTCGGGCGGGGACATCACCCTGGCCCAGGAGGAGTTGGCCGCCGCCGGGGTGAACCCGGGCTTGGGCACAGTGCAACTTCTGGGGGCCGACCACTGCATAGTGGACCAGACCCGCCGCATGCTCTACCGCTACTGGAACCTGTCGCGCAACTTCGACTCCCCGTCGCGCAACCTTATCACCCGGGGCCTGCGCATGGTGGTGGAGATCAGCCGCGGCAAGGGACTGCCAGCCCACCTGGTGGAGCTGGAGGCCCTGGGCCGCACCATGGCCGCCGAGGGCTTGGCCCCGGCCTGGCCCCTGATCACCGCGCTCACCTATTTCCGCAAGCAGTGGCGCGACCATGTGTCCGGTGGCACCTGCCCGGCCGGCATCTGCCTGGAAAAGCCCCTGGCGCCCTGCCACCGCACCTGCCCGGCCGGCATCGACATCCCGGCCTTTTTGGCGCTTATCGGCCACCATCGCTACGACGAATCCATCGAGGTGATCACCACCGACAACCCGCTGCCCTATGCCTGCGGCCTGGTCTGCCCGGCCCCCTGTGAGGGGGTCTGCCTGCGCCAGCAGGTGGACCAGCCGGTGAGTATCCGGGCCATGAAGGCGGTGGCCAGCAAGAAGACCCTGGCCGAGGGCCACTACCCCTGGGGCCCGCCGGCCGAGTCCAGCGGCAAGCGGGTGGCCATCGTGGGGGCCGGTCCGGCCGGGTTGGCCGCGGCCCGCTTCCTGGCGGCCCAGGGTCACCAGGTGGAGATTTTCGAGGCCCAGGACGAGGCCGGCGGCATGCTGCGCTACGGCATCCCGGCCTACCGCCTGCCGCATGACGTGATCAACGCCGAGGTAGCCGAGATCGAGCGCCTGGGCGTTCGCATCCACACCGGCACCCAGGTGGAGGACCTGGACGTGCTGCGCCGCCAGGGGTTTGACGCCATCATGCTGGGGGTGGGCACCCAGCTTTCGCGCATGATACCCATCGACGGAGCCGATCAGCCGTTCGTGCTCGGCGGCCTGGATTTTCTCAAGCAGGTGCGGCGCGGCGAAGACCCCCGGGTGGGACCCCGGGTGGTGGTGGTGGGCGGCGGCAACGTGGCCATCGACGTGGCCCTCTCGGCCCGCCGCCAAGGCGGCAAGCGGGTGGACATGGTCTGCCTGGAGAAACGCCGCGAGATGCCGGCCCACCCCCACGAGATCGACACGGCCATCGCCGAGGGGGTGGACATCCACAACTCCTGGGGGCCCAAGTCCATTGCAGCCGATGGCGCGGTGACCTTTATCCACTGCCCGCAGGTCTTTGACGAGCGGGGCCGCTTCAACCCCACTTTCAACCCGGAGCGCACCCTCACCCTGCACGGCGACCACGTGATCCTGGCCATCGGCCAGGCCACCGACCTGGCCTGCGTGGAGGCCGGCAGCCATGTGGAGGTGGAGCGCGGGCTCATCCGGGCTGACCAATGGACCATGGCCACGGCCGAGCCGGGGGTCTTCTCGGCCGGCGACGTGGTGACCGGGCCCCGCACCGTGGTCGACGCGGTGGGCGGCGGCAAGCGGGCGGCGGCGGCCATCGACGCCTACCTGCGCGGCCAGCAACTGCCGGAAGACTGGCGCGACCGCGACCACCGCCAAGTGGTGCCGCCGCTCAAGACCGACGCCATCAAGCGCACCAACACCCGGCGGACGGCCATCTCCATGCTGGACGTGGAGGACCGCGAGGGCAACTACCACCAGGTGGAGCTGGGGCTCACCGACCAACAGGCCGACGACGAGGCGGCCCGCTGCCTGCGCTGCGACCTGTGCATCGGCTGCGGCCTGTGCCAACTGGTCTGCGCCGAGGTGGGGGCCGAGGCCCTGCGCCTGGGCGACACCGAGGCCGATCGCCTGGCCTTCACCGAGTACACCCGGCCCTCGACCCGCTGTATCGGCTGCGGGGCCTGCAGCCAGGTGTGCCCCACCGGGGCCATCCGGGTGGAGGACTCCGGCAAAGTGCGCCGCACCAGCATCACCGGCACCGTGGTGCGCGAGCAGGAGCTGGTCACCTGCGAGGAATGCGGCAAGCCCTACGCCCCCCTGTCCTACCTCAAGCACCTCAAGGCCCGCGGCGGGCCGGACTACCACGAGCATATCGACCGCCATATCTGTTCTCCCTGCGCCCGGCGGCACCGGGCCGAGGAACTGGCCGGGGGTCACCTCTTCATCCTGAGCCACTGACTGTCCGGAAAAAAACCCGCCCCCAACGCACAAAGGCTTGACCGGCCCGGGCGTTGGGGGCATTAATTATAGACACCATACAGGGCATTGCGGGATTTTGGACGCAGTAGTGCGCGCAGGGCAGGGCGCCGGAGTGGAGAGAGTGACCCATGCATGACCAGGTGAACCAAGAGACCAGGGACCTGAGCCGCCGGGGCGATCCGGCCGATGGTGTGTTGGCTTGGTGCCGGGAGGCCGGCGGCGGGCTCATGGACCATTACCTGGCCGCCGGCGGTTTTGCCGGCGCGGCCCGCGCCTGCCGGTTGGGGCCGGCCGGCATCATCGCCGAGCTGCGGGCCGCCGGCCTGCGGGACTGGAGAGCGGGCGGCGGGCCGGTATACCTGGCCTGGCTGGAGTTGATGCAGAGCATCGGCGACCGGGTGCTGGTGGTCGACGCCCGCGAGTCGGACCCGCGGTCCCTGCTCACCGCCAACCTGCTCAAGCAAAATCCCTATGGCCTGGTGGAGGCGCTGTTCATCGCTGCCCTGGCCACCGGGGCCAAGTGGGTGCGGTTGTTGCTTTCGCCGGGCGACGACTATCTCAAGCCGGCCCTGCGCTCGGCCCTGGCCGAGGCCGCCTCGCACGAGCTGGCCCCGGGTCAGCGGGTGGAGCTGTCGCTGGAGAGCGATGAGACCTCCGGCTCTACCGATGAACCCTCGATCAACCACCGCCAGCAGACCTGGTATCAAGTGCCGTTGCTTTTCAGCCGGGGGGCTGAATGGTTCGCCGCCCAGGGCGTGGACGGGGTGCCCGGCACCCGCCTGATCACCGTGGGTGGCCGGGGCGGCGAGCCCCGCCTGCTGGAGGTGGCCGCCGGCCAGCCGCTGTCACATGTCCTGGGATGGGGGGTGGAAGACCCCTCCCAGGGAGACGGCAGCTTCCTGGCCCTGGACAACGGCCTGGGCGGTTTTTTGCCCCAACACCTCACCCACACCTTGCTGGCCCCGGAGGAGCTATCCCTGGCCGGGGTGAACCCCGGCTCGACCACCTATTGGATAATGGACCCCAACCACTGCGTGGTGGACCTGGTGCGCCGGGCGCTCACCGAGCTGGCCGGCCAGGGAGGCTACCACGACGAGGTGACCCACCAACTGGCTCTCAACGCCCTGCGCCTGGTGACCCGTATCGCCATGCGCCAGGGCGACCCCACCCTCCTGGACCAACTGGGCATCCTGGCCGACAAGCTGGTGTCGGTGGGTTGGCCCTCGGGCTGGCCGCTCAAGAGCTCCCTGATGCACTTTGGCGAGGAGTGGATGGCCCACGCCAACAACCAGAGCTGCGTGACCTTTGACGCCCACGCCCCCCTGGTGCCGCCGTGCCGCTCCGGCTGCCCGGCCAACATAGACATCCCGGCCTTCATCGCCCTGGTGGGTCACGGCCGCTACCGCGAGGCCCTGGAGGTCATCCGCCGCGACAACCCCTTGCCCTATATCTGCGGGCTGGTCTGCCCGGCCCCCTGCAAGCAGGTCTGCCTGCGCGGGGCCATCGACGCCCCCATCTCCATCCGGGTGATGAAGGCGGTGGCCGCCCAGCATTGCCTGGACCAGGGTGGCTACCCCCTGCCCCCCATGGCCGCCGACAGCGGCAAGCGGGTGGCGGTGATCGGTTCCGGCCCGGCCGGCCTCAGCGTGGCCTACTTCCTGGCCCTGCGGGGTCACCGGGTGGAGATCTTCGAGTCCCACGAGGTGCTCGGCGGCACCATGCGCCTGGGCATCCCGGCCTACCGCCTGCCCCACTGGGTCATCGAGGCCGAGGTGAACGCCATCGCCGAGATGGGGGTGAAGATGCACACCGGCCGGAGCTTGGGGCGGGACTTCACCCTGGACTCGTTGCGCGATGACGGCTTTGACGCCGTGTTCCTGGGAACCGGGGCCCAGCGCGGCCTGCGCCTGGGGATCGAGGGCGAGGACCTGCCCGGGGTTTTGTCCGGGGTGGATTTCCTGCTCCAGGCCTCCCTGGGCCAGGCCGACTCACCGGGGGAGAGGGTAGTAGTGCTGGGCGGCGGCAACGTGGCCATCGACGCCGCCCGCACCGCCCTGCGCCTGGGCAGCCGGGAAGTGACCATCCTCTACCGCCGCACCCGCCACGAGATGCCGGCCCACGCCGAGGAAGTGGAACAGGCGGTGGAAGAGGGGGTGGCCATCGAGTACCTGGTGGCCCCCACGGGGTTCGAGGCCCAGGACGGCAAGCTAAGCGCCATCAAGCTGATCTCCATGAAGCTGGGCGAACCCGACGCCAGCGGACGCCGGCGGCCGGTGCCCATCGAGGGCTCCGAGCACTCCATGCCCATCGACGGCGCGCTCATCGCCATCGGCCAGCGGCCTGGCCTGGAATACCTGGGTGAGTCCGGCCGCCTGGCGGTGAACCAGCGGGGCCGGCTGGAGGTGGACCCCCAGTCCTTGCAGACTTCGCTGGACTGGGTCTTCGCCGGTGGCGACGCGGTGGTGGGGCCCGACACGGTGATAGGCGCCGTGGCCATGGGCAAACAGGCGGCCCGGGCCATCGACGCCTATCTCAAGGACAAGCTGGTGGAGCTGGCCTTTGAGCATCCCACCATCACCATGCCGGTGGAGCCGGTGGGTGGCACCGTGGCCCAGCGGGCCAACCCCATACGCTCGGTCCCGGTGACCCTGCCGGCGAGCCAGCGGATCAAGAGCTTCGACCTGGTGATGCAGATTCTCGACGACGAGGCCGCCCGCTCCGAGGCCCTGCGTTGCCTGCGCTGCGACCTGTGCATCGGCTGCGGCCTATGCCAGTTGGCCTGCGAGGAGGTGGGCTCCGACGCCCTGGTGCTGCGCGATACCGGCATGAACCGCCGGGTGTTCTCCGACTTCGAGCGGGCCTCGGAGCGCTGCGTGGGCTGCGGCTCCTGCGCCAACTCCTGCCCCACCGGGGCCATACGCATGGAGGAGGTAGGCGACACCCGGCGCACCGTGTTCACCGGCACGGCCATCCAGGAGCTGAAGCTGGTGCCGTGCTCGCTCTGCGGCCGGCCGTTCGCCTCCCAGGCCTACCTGGACCGGCTCGACAACCTGATGCACCGCCCCAGCCGGCCCGAGGCCCAACCGTACGTCTGCCCGGTGTGCGTGCGCCAGATGCGCGCCTCCCGCATACGGGTGTCGCGCTAGGCGCTGCGTCCGGGATGCGGCGCAGGTGGCGCCTTTCCCGGTGGATCACATGGAGTGGACCACTCTGGATCGCCAGGGCGAACAGGATTTTCCGTCCGGGGATCGGCGCTGATGGCGCGCCCCTCTCGGGCAACGGCGAGGCCCGCCTTTGCCGGCGGGGCGCAGGGCTGGGTGGGGTGAGGGCATACTTAACCCCGCCCGGATCGGCGGGGCGTACACGACCACGGGGAAAGAGAAGGGGCCCTAGACCTCTTCCTTGGTTTTTTCGGCCGACTGCTCCTGGAGCTTGTCGGCCTCGGCCTTGGCCTCCAACTCCCGGTCTTTTACGCCGGACTTGAAGTTTCGGATGGCCTTGCCGAGATTGCCGCCCACCTGGGGCAGTTTACCGGCCCCAAAGATGACCAGCACGATGACGAGTATGATTCCCCATTCCATGGGGCCTGGCGTGAACATTTGATCTCCTCCCCACTTATGGTTGTCGGACCGGGGTGGACGGTTAATCGATATGCTCTTGCATCAGGCGCAAGAAGGCGGCCGATTGCCGGAACTCCTCCTTGGAGCGCATGAACTCCAGCCAGGTGCTCCAGCTCCGGGCCCAGGCGTCGTTATGCCAAAAGGCCTCGGGTTGCTCTTGGCCCTGCTGCCGCCGGCGAAAGGCCTGGTATTCTTCCAGGCAGGGCCCGCAAAAGGGATAGGGCGCCTCGCTCGGGAGCGTGACCGGTTCTTCGATGGCCAAACCGCAGTGGGCGCAACGCCGGGGGCAAAGCCCGCAGGCCAAAGCGCTGGCCACCGCCTGGGCCCGTCGCCGCGCCTGGGCCCGTTGCCGGCGCCGCTGTTGATCCTGGCGTTGGTTAAGCTCAATTACCTTGGCCATGGGGCACCCGTTTTTATGATCCGCAAATGAAGCTTACCAGCGGGGCAACCCAAAATCAAGATAAGTGATTTTTAACCGTTTAGGCAATATCGTTAATAACTTGCCGGGCCGCTTGCGCCGGGTTCTCGGCGGTGCGGATGGGCCGGCCCACCACGATGTGGCTGGCGCCGGCGGCCACCGCTCCGCCCGGGGTCATGACCCGTTTTTGATCCTGGGCCTGGCCGCCGGGCAGGCGTATGCCCGGGCACACCACCAGGGCCTCGGGCCCCAGGGCATGGCGCACCGCCCGGGCTTCCCAGCCGGAGCAGACCACCCCGTGGCAGCCGGCGGCCATGGCCAGCCGGGCCCGGTGCACCACCAGGGCTTGGGGGTCACTCAGCTCGTCTTGGTAACCCATGTTCCGCAGGTCGTCGGGCCCCAGGCTGGTGAGCACCGTAACCCCCAGCAGTTGGGCCCCGCCCAGGTCCACCCCCTCGAAGATGCCGGCCTGGTCGGCGTGGCAGGTGAGCATCTGCACCCCCAGGCGGGCGGCGGCCCGGGCGGCGGCGGCCATGGTGGCCGGGATGTCGTGCAGCTTCAGGTCCAGGAATATGCTGCGCGCCCCGGCCGCCCGCACCCGGCTGATCACCTCCGGGCCGGCTGACACGAACAGCTCCAGCCCCACCTTGAATACCCCCACCTCGTCGGCCAACAACTTGACCAGGTGCTCGGCCTCGGCCGCCGTATCCACGTCCAACGCAAAAATCAATCGCTCCCGGGCCTGCAAAGCCGCCTCCTTCCCTACAATCCCAACTCGTCGGCCTCCGCCGCCAAGGACCGCATCAGCCCATCGGCCGCTAGGCTTTGCATGCCCCGCTCGGCCACGATAACGTGATCCAACAACTCCACCCCCACCGCCCGGCAGGCCAGGTACATGGCCCGCGTGTTGGCCAGGTCGTACCGACTGGGGGTCGGGTCGCCGCTGGGGTGGTTGTGGGCGCAGACCACCGCCGAGGCACCCACCGCCAGGGCCCGGCCGGCCACCTCACGAGGGTAGATCACCGTCTGGTCCACCGTGCCCTGGGCGATGTCCTCGATGGCCATGCAGCGCCGGCCGCCGTCTAAAAACATGGCCCGGAAAACCTCCCGCCCCAGGGGGCGCATGGTCATGGCCAGGTAGTCGGCCGCGTCGGCCAGGCTGTAGCGGACCCCGGCGGTCATGCGGTCTTCCAGGTAGCGCCGGGCCACCGCCGGCACCAGCTTGAGACCCAGGATGTTTACCGGCCCCACCCCCTTGACCCGCTGCAGCTCCCGCGGTTCGGCCTCCAGCACCGCAGCCAGCGAGCCGAACTCCTGCATCAGCGACCGGGCCGGCAGCTTGCAGTCGCGCCGCGGCGTGGCCAGGGTAAGCAGCAGCTCCAGCACCTCGTCGTCGGTGAACTTCACCAGGCCGTGGGCCAGGAACTTATCACGCAACCGGCCGCGGTGCCCCGCCCCGGGATGGTCCCCGCCCGCCACTACAGCCACACCCCGTCGATGGCCGCGCCGCAGTCCGGGCAGGCGCCGCCGGACAGCCGGTTGCTGATCACTCCAAAACCGCGCCGGGCCACCAGGGTAGCCCCGCAGGCGGGGCAAAAGGTCGTCTCGCTCTGGTGCCCCGGGATATTGCCGGCGTAGAGGTACTGCAACCCGGCCTCGGCCCCGATGGCCAGGGCGCGGTCAATGGCCCGCGCCGGGGTGCGGCCGATGCCCGAGCCCTCGAAGCGGTAGCGCGGGGTGTAGGCGCTGACGTGCCACGGCGTCTGAACCGACAGCTCGCCGGCGATGAACCCGGCCAGCTCGGCCAGCTCGCCGGGGTCGTCGTTCAGGCCCGGGATGAGCAGGGTGGTAACCTCCAGCCAGATGCCGGCGGCGTGCATGGCTTTGAGGGTATCCAAAACCGGCTGCAGGTGCGCCTTGCACTGGCTGCGGTAAAACTCGTCGCGAAACGACTTGAGGTCCACGTTGGCCGCGTGCAGCAGCCCCCGGCAGGCCTCCACGCAGTCGGCTGACTCGTAGCCGTTGGTGACAAACACGTTCTTCAGCCCGCGACCCACCGCCAGCTCCATGCAGTCGCGGGCATACTCGAAATAGATGGTCGGCTCGGTGTAGGTGTAGCTGATCGAGGCGCAACCGGCCGCCAGGGCCATCTCTACGATCTCCTCCGGTGGCGTCTCCCGCCCCCGGCCGGCCTCCACCCGCTGCTCCCGCGGTCGCTGGCTGATGTCCCAGTTTTGGCAAAACCCGCACTGGAAATTGCAGCCAAAGGTGGCAATGGAAAAAGACCGGGTGCCGGGCAGGAAATGATACAGCGGCTTCTTCTCGATGGGATCGGGATTGGCCGCGATGGGACGGCCGTACACCAGGCTGTAGAGTCGGCCCCCGTGGTTTTCCCGCACCCCGCAGATGCCCCGCCCCTCCGGCTTGATCCGGCAGCCGTGGGCGCAGAGCCGGCAAACCACCCACTCCCGCTCCAGACGGTCATAAAGTATGGCTTCGTGCATCACCTCGCTCCCCGTGTCCAATGAGCCCAGCATAAGGCCGCCCCGCCCGGCCGGTCAAGACCCACCGCCTCATGCCGCCCTTGCCTTCGCCGGCGGCCTAAGGTAGATAGACGGTGGAGGTACCCAGACATGAGTCAAGAAGCCGCCGCCTTCTTCCGCCAGTTCAACCCGGCCTGGAAGGCCTTCGGAGTCTACTACATCGGCGTGATCCTGTTCACCGTGGGCCCCCTCATCAACCCCGAGGCCCCCGTCAGCCCGGCCCTGAGCAACCTCCTGGCCACTTGCTTCGCCGGCTTTGTGATCATCAAACGCTTCACCAGCCGCTACGAACTCGACGCCCAACAGGTGCGGGCCGAAGTGGTCTTTCCCCTGCGGCGCTCCATGGCCGCCGACATCAGCCGTATCACCCGTATCGACCTGCGCCGTGGCATCACCCAGCGCCTCCTGGGCGTGGCCCACGTGCACATCTACACCGCCGAACAACCCGAGCCGGTGGTTAAACTCTTCGGCGTGCCCTATCCCGAGGTCTTCAAAAAAATCCTGCTCGCCCGCGGCGCTTCCGATACCGTGGTCACCGGCGCTTGGCGGCGGTGATGACCACCCCGCGGTCCTGGAGCCCCTGCCGGGTGCGCTTCATGGCCTCGGGCCGGGCCGATCAAACCCCCGTGGCTCTGCGCATCGCCGGCCGCTGGCTCGGCGTCAGCCTCCTGCAAGAAACCCTGGTCGCCTCCCCCGACCCCACCGACGAACCCCGGCGACGCTTTCGGGTGCGCACCGCCGGCGGCCTGGAACTGGAGCTGAGACGCCGCCAGGGAAAAAAATGGCGATTCCGCCGGATTTAACCCGCCACAACCACCTTCTACATTGACACTTTCACCGGGTGCGTGCTACACAGAATCAACGGGCGAACCAGCACCAAAACCCCCCGTTGGGTTACATCGTTGGGTTACATCGAAAGACCAGTCCGTTTTATTTACCGCGACTTAACTTGTCTACTTCTGAAGGAGGAAATCAGATGGTGGCATTAGTAGGTGGTGTCGCCGCCTTGGTTCTCGGCGTCATCGGGCTCATCAGTTGGGGAAGAGAATTCATCGACCTGCTCAAGGGCGCGATCCCGGTGCTCTTGCTTTTGGGCGGTGCGTTGGCCACCTACCTCGGTGTCGAGGAAATGAAAGACAAACGTCGGGCCGAGATGGAAGCCTCACGCGAGTCCTTTGCCGCCGCGGGCGATAACCCCGACGTAGACCGCTACAAGGCCGAGGTGGCCGAGCTCAAGGCCAAGCTTGCCGCCCTGGAAAAAGAAGAAACCCCACCCGACCCCCCCGCCGACGACTAGCGGTCCAAGGGGGCCAAGGGGCCTAAGGCCGAGAGGGCAGAGAGGGCCGGGAGGCGAAGGGCCGGGAGGCGAAGGACCAGGGGCCGAGGGGCTGACGGGCTAAGGGCCGAGGGACCAAGGGCCGGGGGGCTGACCGGCTAAGGGCCAAAGGCCGAGGGGCGAGAGGGCCGAAGGGCGAAGGACCAGGGGCCGGGGGGCTGACTGGCTAAGGGCCAAGGGCCGGGAGGACCGAAGGGTTGCCTAGGACCTGACGGGCCAAAGGGCCGGGGGGGCTACGGTCTGTTGCTGGGCGTTGGCAATCGAGCCAAGGGGCCGGCCGGCGTTGGAGAAAACTTAAAGTCCCGACCGGCGCTAAGACGAACACCAAGAGCAACCAACCGCGCGATCCTCAACCGGGTCGCGCGGTTTTTCGTGGGGGGCAATCACCGATCGTCGCCGGCCGCCTAACGCCGCAGCAGCCATACCACCAACGATAGCGCCAGGCTGATCACCAGGCAGCTCACCCAGGGAAAATAAATCCTCACGCGCTCGCCGTGATAATCAACGTCTCCCGGCAAGCGACCCAGCCAGGTCCCCAGCGGCGTGAGCCACAACAGCAACCCCACCCCGGCCAGGCCCAACCCCACCACCACCAGGAACTTGCCGATCTGGGGGTTCATGTCCTCGCTCGCACCAATGCGCCCACGCTAGAAACCCAGCGACTCCAGCATGGCGTTCACCGCGTCCTGGTCCAGGGGACCACGCTCTTCTTCCTTGTCGCCGCCGGCCTCCGGGTCACTGAGCCCCAGGCTCTCCAACGCCTTGTCCACCTCCTGCTGGGCCAGCTTCTCACTCTCGTCCGGTGTGATCTCCTCGCGGGTCTCCTTGGTCTTGATCTTGGAACCAAAGCTCACCAGCATGGCCAATAACTGCACCTGGAAGTCGGTGAGCAGCCGCACGATGCGGTAGATGGCCTGGCCCGACAGGTCCTGGAAACTCAGGGCCTCGATGATGGCGTTGACCGAGCTGATCACCCGGTTCATGTTCTCGTCGAGCTCCTGGAGCTTTTCCGGCGTCACCCTCGCGCGGTCCTGGGACGCCTCGTCCAAGGCCCGCTGCAACAGGTCCTTGAGGTCCCCAGGCAGCTCCGGCGGTTTCAGCGCCGCGGCCCGCTCTTCCAGTTTTTGCACCAAAGCCTCCAGCCGCTCGGCTAGCTCGGCCGCCGCACCGCCGGCCGCCGGGGCCGGGGCCGGGGCCGCCTTGGGCTTGGGAGCCGCCGCCGGGGCCTCGGCCGGCACCGCCTCCATGGGCAGGAACTGGTCCAAAAAAATCTGGTCGGCGGTGGAGGCCATCTTTTTCAAGATGCCCTTGTAACTGTCCACCTTGGTGGACTGGAACAGCACCTTGAGCACGCCCTTTAAATCCACGTTGAGGAAATTGTCCTCGTCCGGCTCGGCCGGGGCCAGCTTGTTCAACCCCGCCTCCACCTTGGCCGGGTCAAAGGCCTTGGCGCCGGCGTCCCACATGGCCTTGAGATGCTTCTTCACCGTCTCGTTGGTGCATAACTCGTACGTGGTTTGGAACACCAGCTCCAGGGGAAAGCTATAACCCGTCGCCGCCGGCTCGGGCTCGGGCTCGGGCTCGGCCGCCCCCTTGGCTTGGCCCAGTTCGCCGGCAATGGCATGCACCTCCACCACCACGTCGTCCAACGGTGTCTGCCGCACCGCCTCCAGGTACTGCGCCAGGGTCTCCAGAATCTCCTCCAGGGCCTCGCGGTTCTGCCGGGACGGACCGTCTTCATTCTCCTCGCCGTCCTGGGCGCCGCTTGACATCTCGGCCATTATGCTGCGCACGCGGTCAATGGCGCTCTGGATGCTCTCGCTCTCCTCGATGATGGTGAGGGTGGCCTTCTCGGTCATCTCCACCACCGACTCCAGCTGGTCCTTGGCGCTCTCCAACTGGTCCCCGGCCGCCTGCAGGTCCATGGAATCGACCTTCGCACCCTTGACGTCGGAGATGGACATGCTCAGGCGCTTGGCCAACTGTCCCACCTCGTGATACATCTCCTGGGACAGCTCCTTGTAGTAGCCATCGTCCTTCTGCGGCTTGTAGGTGGGCGCCGGTTTGTCTGCGGTTACGGGCTCTGGCACGTCCCACTCGTCCACCGCCGGCAATTGTCCCACCGCCTCTGACCCCTGGGGCAGGGCGGCCGGCGCGGTGGCCGCGCCGGTCACCACGATATGGTAGACGGCGTCGCTGGTGCGGATGGTCAGCGATCCTCCATCCAGCTCAAAGGTTATCTCGGGGGGACTGGCCTGGCTCATGTGATCCGCCTTTGCAAATGGTGGTTGGCTGTAACCGGCCGCTGGATGCATGCCAGCGGGGTCGCGGGGTATTTATCTTTAACCATACCAAGTAACTACCTAAACTGGCCATCACTTTGCGCCGGGGGCGTCCGGGACGTTGGCCTGGCGCTTGGACTGGCCCCTGCCGTTGGGGCCCAGGAAGCGGTCGCGCTCGGAATAGAGACACCCGCAATACGGCTGGCGGTAAAGGCCCAGCTCCAGCGAGCGGGCCACCCCCTGCTTCCAGTAGGGTCGAAAATCGCGGTAGACGAACTCCACCCCGTAGCGGGCCGCCGCCGCCCGCCCCGCCTCGGCCACCGACTGGTGCTTCTGGCGCACCGAGTAGAGCAAGGTGGAGGTGAAACCATCGAAGCCGCCCCGGCGCGCCACCTGGGCCGCCCGGGTCATGCGGTCGTGGTGGCAGAGCTCGCAGCGCATGGCCTCGCGATAGGCCACCCGCTGAAACCACGCCTCGGGGTCGTAGTCGTCGTGCACCACCAGCTTGAGCCCGCACTGCCCGGCCCAATCCCGCAGGCAGTCGAGCCGGCGTTGGTTCTCTTGCCAGGGATGGATGTTGGGGTTGTAGAAAAGACCCATCAACTGGTGCCCCTCGGCCGTGAGAATCTCCACCGGCATCAGGGCGCAGGGGGCGCAGCATATGTGCAAAAGGATACGCATGGTACGTTAAGCCCCGGCCTCCCGGCTAGCCTGGTGCGGCCCGCCCGCCGCCGGCCGGGTCGGCGGCCTCCAGCTCCAGGACCAGGATCAAGCCCAAGACCGCCAGGCACTCCAGGTCCAGGAAGTTGGGGGCGGTGATGTCGTAAAACACCTTGGCCTCGGCCCCGAAGTCCTCGTCCGCCTCGTAAAAGGTAAGCAGCAGGGGCACCTTGGGCAGGGCCGCGAAATACAGCGAAGCGTCGGCCGCCGCCGGCGAACGCTCCCCAGCCTCCTGGCCGCCGATGGCCGTCGCCGCCGCCACCAGCTCATCCACCCGCCGGCCGAAGCCGGCCGCCAGGCGCCCCTCCACCGTCTGGGCCAGGCTGCGGGCAAAGTCCTGGCCGCCGGGCAACTCGCGGTAGGGCACGAACCTGTCGGCCGGCTCGCCGCGCCCGGCGTGCAAGAGGTACCAGGCCAGGACGATGCGGTGGGTAAAGGCCGCCTCACCGCCATCGGCCGTGCTCACCCCGTCGGGTCCCACCAGGTAGGCGCGGCCAAAGAAGTCCACCGTGGCCCGCCCCTGGCCATAGGCCAGACCCAGTCCCTCGGCCGCTGACTTGAGATCAGCCGTGGCCAGGCGCTGGACCAGCTCCTGGTAGACCGTTTCATAGACTTCGGGGCTCTCGGAATCAAACACGGCCCTAACCCTGGGACAGGGCGCCGTCGGCCATGAGCCGGTCCACCAGCTCGGCCACCGCCCCGGCGCAACCCGCGGCCTCGATGGCGATGTGGGCCCCGCCGCTCACCCAGGGGTCGTCGGTGGCCACCGCGGCCGACACCCCGGCGGTGATCATGGCCGGCAGGTCGTCCTTGGTTACCCCCAGGTAACAGGCGTTGTCGGCCCGGGCGCTGTTTTCCACGATGGCGGTACGCACCACGTGGTCCTTGTCGCCGCGGTGGGCCTGGAAGGCCAGGTCGTGGGCGGCGCAGAAATCCCGCGCCGCCTGGTAGTCGGCCCGGGCGGTTATCACCACCAGGCCGCCGGCGGCCCGCCACCGCTCCAGGCCGGCCAGGTCGGCCGGGTCGGGCTCGATGGGGTCCGCCCCGGCCGGGGCCAGGACGTCCTCCATCTCCATGATCAACAGGCGAATCTCCTGGATGCGTTGGGGCAGGCTGCGTTCGGCGTAGGGGATGAAGGGGGTGGTCATGGCGCTATCCCTGCGGCCGCGCTTGGCGCACGGCGCTATGGAGTAGTAAGCAAGTAGATAGTCATGCCCGCACGGGGCCCGCTAATGGTATAACCCCCCCCGGCCGCGCTGGCAAGGGGAGGCTAGTGCGCCGAGGGGCTACTTGCGGCCGGCCGGCCGGCGTTTGGCCGGTGGGGGCTGGGCTCCCTGGCGAGCGGCCTGGGCCGCCACCTGGGCGGCCTGGCGGGCCTCCTGCTGCTTGGTGAGCAGTATGCTGATGCGCGCGGCCTGGACGGGATTGAGCGCGGCCATCAGCTTGCCAGCCTGACGGCTCTGCATGCGGCTGAAAATCTCCACCGACATGCGGTCGTCTAGCTTGGCCACCACCGCCGCGGCGGCGTTGGGCCGCATGTTGGACAGCACCTTGACCAACTGCCGGATGCGGGCCTCGCGCTTGGTCTTCTCGTCCTTGACCAGCTTCTCCAAGATCACCTGGACCTTTTTGAGCTCGGCGATGCGGCGACTCACCTCGGCCCGCAACTTTTGCAGCTCCTTGCGCTCGTGGGCCAGGCGGGCTTCCTCGCGGGCTATCTCTTGCTGGCGCGCCTCCATCAGCTTGATGAGCCGCGGGTCGTAGGACTGCGGCCGGTCGTCGACCGTGGCCGACGGCATGGGCGGCGGGGTGGCCTGGCGGGCGGCCGGCTTGACCGCCGCCGGGGTCGCGGCCAGGGCCTTGGCCTGGGCGGCCACCTCGGCCGGTCCCACGGCCATCTCGGGCCCGGTAATGATGATGGCCAACAGCAAGGCCAGGACCTTTACGGCCAGACCCACCGATAAAACCGTTTGCAGCCGAACCAGTCTCATGAAACTAGCCTCCGCGCGTAGGCGCCCACGGCCACTTCATCCAGTAGGCGCTGCTCCTTTAGCATCTCTTGCCGGTCGTAGGCCTCCTTGTGCCGCTGGCGCAGCTTTTCCAGGACCCGGCAGCGCCGGTCGGCCTCCACCAGCTTGAGCCGGGCCTGCTCGGTTTCAGCCTGCAGGGCGGGCAGGCGAGCCTGCTCGCGCAGGGCGGTTAGCCGCAACACGGTGAGATACTCGTTGGCCAGCACAAAATCCTTGGCCGCTATGGAGCCGCTTGGGCGCAGACCCAACTGACCGCGGGCGGCGCGAAACTCCTTTTCCAGCCAGGCGATCTGCTGCTCGCACTGGGTCTGGCTGCCCAGCTTGGCGGCCAGCTCGGCCATGGCCGCCTCCTGCTGGTGGCGGCGGTGTTCCAGGACCGCTTGCAGGCGAAAGCGAAAAGCCATGCCTTAACCCTCCGTCCTCAGCAGGTCTCGGAGCATGCGCCGGGAGGACTCCAGGTCCTGCCCCTGGTCCTTGGGCTGGCACAAGAAGGCGTTGATGCGGTCCCACATCTCGATGGCCCGGTCGATCTTGGGGTTGGTGCCCGGGCTGTAGGCCCCGATGTTGATCAGGTCCTCGGCCCGGCGGTAGGCGGCTACCAGTTCCAGCAGGCGGTGGCCGGCCTCCAGCACCTCCGGCGGGTTGATGTCGGGCATGAGCCGGCTCACCGAGCCCATCAGCTCCACCGCCGGGTAGTGTCCCTGGTCGGCCAACTGGCGGGTGAGCACCACGTGGCCGTCGAGGATCGAGCGCATGGCGTCGCTCACCGGCTCGGTGACGTCGTCGCCCTCCACCAGCACGGTGTAGATGCCGGTGATGGAGCCGCGGTCGGCCCCGGTGCCGGCCCGCTCCAGCAGGCGCGGCAGTTGCGAGAAGACGCTGGGGGTGTAGCCCTTGGTGGTGGGTGGTTCGCCGATGGAGAGCCCCACCTCGCGGGCGGCCAGGGCGAAACGGGTTACCGAGTCCATCATCAGCATCACGTCGGCCCCCTGGTCACGGAAATACTCGGCGATGGTGGTGGCCAGGTAGGCCGAGCGGATACGCACCAGGGCCGGCTGGTCGCTGGTGGCCACCACCACCACCGAGCGGGCCATGCCCTCGGGGCCCAGGTCCCGCTCGATGAACTCGCGCACCTCGCGACCACGCTCACCCACCAGGGCCAGCACGCTGACGTCGGCGGCGGTGTGGCGGGCGATCATGCCCAGCAGAGTGGACTTGCCCACGCCGGAACCGGCGAAGATGCCCATGCGCTGGCCTTTGCCCAGGGTGAGCAGGGCGTTGAGCACCCGCACCCCGCAGTCCACCGGCTGGTCGATGCGCCGCCGGGTCATGGGGGCCGGGGGCTGGTTGTACAGGGGGTAGAGGGTCTCGAAGTCGGGCTCGGGCCGTCCGTCGGCCGGTTGTCCCAGGCCGTCGATGACCCGCCCCAGCAGGCCGGGCCCCACCTTCACCATGCCCTCCACGGCCGCCGGGGCCACCAGGCAGCCGGGCTTGATGCCCCGGGCCTCGGCATAGGGCATGATGAGCATGGCCCCGCCCTTGAACCCCACCACCTCGCCGAGCACCGGCTGGTCGTCGTCGGGATAGAGGAACACCCCGGCCCCCACCGGTAGCACCAGGCCCTGGGCCTCGGCCACCAGGCCCACCATCTGGGTGATGCGGCCCTTGGTCACCAGGCTGTCGCCCTGGGTCAAGGCTTGCTCGTAGCGGGCCAGCAGCGCCAGGGACATTACCAGTCCTCCGCCAAGTCGCCGGCGTCATCGTCGTCCCCGGTGGCCGCGGCGGGTTCGCCGGGTTGGTCCTCGGCCGGCTCGGCCGGCTCCTCGGCCGCGGGGCCAAGGTCCAGGGGCTCGCCGGAGTGCAGGGCCTGGTCCAGTACAGCCAGCAACTGGTCGCGCCGGGTGGCCAGGGTGGCGTCGATCTGGGCGATGTTGCTATCCACCAGGCAGCCGCCGCGCTCCAGCTCGGGATCGGGCACCAGCTCCAGGTGCTCCAACTCGCTGAAGGTCTGCATGAGGCTGGGCTGGAGATCGGCCACCATCTCCAGGTCGGCCGGGTTGAGGTGAACCGTGAGCCGCCCGGCCGCGGCCACCCGGCGCACCGCCTGGGACACTACTTGGCCTATGACCTCCCGGTCCACCGCGCCCGGCGTGGTGAGCACCAGGTCGGTGGCCGCGGCCACCAGGGCTACCAGCTCCTCTTCCATGTTGGCCAGGATGTTGGCCCGCACCTCCTCCAGGGCCTGGGTCACCCGGGCCAGGTTGTCCAGGGCGGCGGTGATGGTGGCCTGGGCCGCCTCGCGCCCCTCTTGCAGACCTTGCTGGTAGCCGGCCTCGTAGCCGGCGCTGTGGGCCTGTTCGCGGATGGATTCCGCCTGGCCGGTGGCCGAGGCCAGCAGCTTTTCAGCCTCGCGTTCGGCCACGGTGCGGGGGTCTTCCTGGCGCGATCCCACCAGCAGGGGGATGAAGCCGTTGCGCTCCATGGTCGCCGCCGGCGCCTGGTCCTGAGGCTTGGTG
>JAMOVV010000103.1 GCA_027067385.1 Desulfarculaceae bacterium | reverse complement strand
CGGGTCCGGGGCCAGGGCCGCCTGCTCGGCCGGCGGCTGCAGGACGGCCACCGGCTCGGCCATCTCCGGGGCGTACAGGTTGATCCTGCCGTCGTCGGTGGCCAGGGCGGCGAAGTTGTCATCTGGATCCATCCGGCCGATGACGAGCCCCTCGGGGTGGGCCAGGATGTCGGTGAATATCTTTTCGCCCATGGCCGGGCCGGGCTCGTAGCCCATGCGGGCGGCGGCCTGTTGGAACTCCGGCGGCGCACTCATCAGCAGCCCCCACAGGGCGGCCAGGTTGGCCGAGCCGAACTCGCGCCCCAGGGTGCGGGCCAGGATAAAGGGCAGGACGGCCTGGGCCCCGGGCTGGGACCGCACCCACGGCATCAGGGCCATGCCAAAGGCCAGGCGGTCGCCCTGGCTGGCCTGGTGCAGGCTCTCGGGAATCTCCGGCACCAGTCCCAAGTGGTCGGCCAGGAGCGTAAGTATCTGGCTCACCTCCAGCGGGATGCCCCGGGGCATGACCACCGGGCCGCGCATCTGGAAATACAGCTCCGGGAAGGTGAGGGCGAAGAAGGTGCCGTCCCAGGATTCGTAGGCCGAGCGGGCCGGCAGCACGTAGTGGCTGGCGGCGGCGGTCTCGGTCATGGCCAGCTCGCAGGTGACCAAGAGCTCCAGCCGCCCGAAGGCCTCTTCAAAGGCCGCGGTGTCGGCGTAGGAGCGCAGGGGGTTGGACTGGCTCACGATCACCGCGCGCAGCCGCTCGGGGTGGTCGCAGAGGATTTCTTCGGGCATCACGTTGGGCGGGAACACGCCGGCGATGGCCGGGTAGTCGGTGGCCACCGTGCGCCAGGTGCGCGGGTCGCGCTCGTCGCTGTGGCTGCAGATGGGCATGAGGTGGCCGGGGATGACGTTGCCGCCCGGCACGCAGAGGCGGCCGCAGACGGCCATGAGGATGTGGTGCAGGTAGCTGGTGGTGGTGGAGTGCCGGCTCATGAAGACGCCCAGGTCGGGGTGCAGGCACCAGCGCCGGGTGGTCATCAGGCGGCAGAGGTGTTGCACTTGGTCCAGCTCCAGGCCGCAGACCTCCACCGCGGCCCGGGCGTCAAAGCCCTCAAACCAGGGGGCCACCTGGTCCCAGCCGCTTACGTGGGCCTCCAGGTAGGCCTGGTCCTGCCAGCTCTGATCCAGGATGATGGCGATCATGGCCTTGGTGAGCAGGGCGTCGCTGCCCGGGCGCAGGGGCAGGTGCAGGTCGGCGATGCGCGCCGTCTCGCTGGGGCGCGGGTCGATGATCACCAGTAGGCGGTCCGGGTCGCGGGAGAATTCTTTTAGCACCTTGCGGGCCCGGGGGACCTGGTGGCTCATCATGCCGTTCCAGCCGATGCCCACCAGCATCTCGGCCCCGGCCAGGTCGGGGATGGTGTGCTTGTACTGGCGGCCGTGGGCCCGGCCGTCCACCCAGAACAGGCCGGTGAGCTCCTGGCCCAAGGCGTTGTAGTGGTAGCGCGATCCCAACCCGCGCAGAAGCCGCACCCCAAAGGCGGCCTCGAAATGGCAGCCCTGGCCGCCGCCGCCCATGTAGGCCACCGAGCGCGGCCCGTGGCGCTGGACGATATCCTTGAGCTTGGCCGCTATCTCCTCCAGGGCCTGGGTCCAGGTGGTCTCCTTCAGCCGGCCGTCGACCCTCTTGAGCGGGTGGGTGAGGCGCTCGGCGTGGTGCTGGTGGTGCATCACGCTCAGCCCCTTGCGGCAGATGTAGCCCCGGCTGCGCGGGTTGTCGCGGTCCGGGCGCACCTCCACGATCCGGTTGTCCTCCACCCGCAGGCGCAGCCCGCAATTGATGGCGCAAAGCACGCAGCCGCTCTTATACCACTCCGACATCATCGTCTCCCTTGGCCAAAGTTGCGCCACCACCGGTGGCGTGTAGCATCTCCTTGAGCTTGCCGGCAAAATCGCGCGGCGCCATAAACTGGGGCGCCGACCGGAACAAGGCGGCCATCGCGGCGCCGGCTGATCTCGGCCATGGTTCGGCGGTCGATTGTCGGCGGCGGTGGGCTGGACATTTGACCCTTTCTAAAGACGCCAGCGCCGGGGCCGGGTGCTGGCCGGGCCGGCGGTGGTGGTGTTCGGGGGTGGGTCGGGGCCGGGGGTTAGAACATCTTTTCGCTGTCGGCCGGGTCGTAGGGCTTATCGCGGCGGTGCCAGTAGGAGTCGCGGTCGCCCATCTTGAGGTCCAGGGGACGCCGGCCCACCAGGCGCATGACCAGGCCGGTGGGGGTGATGGCCAGGTAGAACAGCAGGGTGAGCAGCACCCGGCTCATGATAAACCCCATGACCAGGGCCAGGCTCATCCAGACGATGTACAGCGGCTTGAAGCCGGCCGGCCAGAGCAGCCCCCAAGCGCCCACCAGCCCGGCGGCGGCCAGCACCCACCAGCCAGCGGGGCCCAGGCGCCAGAGCGCCAGGGCGCCGATGATCGCCAGGGCCCCCAGCAAAACCAGCGCCAGCTTGCGGCATTCGCGCGCCGTGGGGTCCAGGTCCCTGATCTCGTCGGCTATTTCTCTTATGGCGCCCATCAGTCCAGCTCGAATTTCTCGCGCCAGTCGCCCGCTTCGCGCCAGGGCGGCTGGTCTCGTTTGTCCAGGAGATATGGCCCCAGGGCCAGGTAGTCCATCTCGGTGCGCATGAAGCAGGCGTAGGCGTCGGCCGGGGTGCAGACGATGGGCTCGCCGCGCACGTTGAAGGAGGTGTTGACGATAACTCCGCAGCCGGTGCGCCGCTCAAAGGCCTCCAGCAGTTGGTGGTACAGGGGGTTGGTTTCCGGGTGCACCGTCTGCACCCGGGCCGAGTAGTCCACGTGGGTGACGGCGGTGATCTCCGAGCGCACCACGTTGAGCTTGTCGATACCGAAAAGGCTTTTTTCCTGCTCGGTCATGGGCCGGCGCAGCTCGGGGCGCACCCCGGCCACCAGCAGCATGTAGGGGCTGGGGACCTCCAGCTCGAAATAGTCGCCCACCCGGCGCGCCAGCACCGAGGGGGCAAAGGGACGGAAGGACTCGCGGTACTTGATCTTGAGGTTCATCACCGACTGCATCTGCGGGCTGCGCGCGTCGCCGATGATGGAGCGGGCCCCCAGGGCGCGCGGGCCGAACTCCATGCGCCCCTGGAACCAGCCCACCACCTTTTGGTCCTCCAGCAGCCCGGCCACCGCCTCGAGCAACTCCGCCGGCTCCAGCCGCTTGGCCGGTGCGCCCCGCTCCTGGAGAAAGTCGGCTATCTCCTGCGGGTCAAAGGCCGGGCCCAGGTAGGAGCCCTGCTGCTGGTCGCTGCCCCCGGGGGAGGGGCGGGGGTTGCCCAGGTACTGGTGCCAGGCGAACAGGGCCGCGCCCAGGGCGCCGCCGGCGTCGCCGGCCGCCGGTTGGACCCAGAGCCGCTCAAAGGGTCCCTCGCGCAGCAGGCGTCCGTTGGCCACGCAGTTGAGCGCCACCCCGCCGGCCAGGACCAGGTTCTTCTCGCCGGTTAGCTCGGCCACGTGGTCGGTCACCCGGCTTACTATGAGCTCGGTGACCTTTTGCACGCTGGCGGCCAGGTCCATCTCCCGCTGGGTGATGGGGCTCTCCGGCCGGCGGGGCGGGCCGCCGAAGAGCTCGGCAAAGCGCCGGTTGGTCATGGTGAGGCCCTGGCAGTAGTTGAAGTAGCGCTGGTCCAGCTTGAAAGAGCCGTCGGGTTTCAAATCCACCAGCTCGCGCAAGATGGTGTCTGCGTACCTGGGTTGGCCGTAGGGGGCCAGGCCCATCACCTTGTACTCGCCGGAGTTGACCCGAAACCCGGTGAAATAGGTGAAGGCGGAGTACAACAGCCCCAGCGAGTGCGGGAAACGCAGCTCGGCCATGATGTCGATGTGGTTGCCATCGCCCCGGCCAAAGGAGGTGGTGGCCCACTCGCCCACCCCGTCAAAGGTTATGAAGGCGGCGCGCTCAAAGGGCGAGGCGAAAAAGGCGCTGGCCGCGTGGGACTGGTGGTGCTCGCAGAAGATTATCTTGCCGTGGTAGTCCAGCTCCTTTTTGATGACATCAGGCAGCCAGAGCTTTTCCTTGATCCACAGGGGCATGGCCGTGAGAAAGGAACGCAGGCCTGCCGGGGCGAAGGCCAGGTAGGTCTCCAGCAGGCGTTCGTACTTGAGAAACGGCTTGTCATAAAAGGCCACCAGGTCCAGGTCCCCGGCCTGGATGCCACCCTGGGACAGGCAGAACGCCACCGCCGCGGTGGGAAAGCGGTGGTCGTGCTTGACCCGGCTGAAACGCTCCTCCTGGGCGGCGGCCACGATACGGCCGTCACTCACCAGGCAGGCGGCCGAATCGTGATAATAGGCGCTGATTCCCAGGATGTTCATTAGCAGGAGGTCTCCGCGCAGATGCTTACAGTATTAAGCAAATGACCTGTGGCAGAATATTCCCTTTGGACGCCGGGCGACAAGCTATTTTTCCCCACCCGGCCGGTCCGTGCAAGGGACTTGCCGGGCCGGTGCGGTTCGGGATAGTCTGGGTGGTAATAAGAATTCCTGCCATTATTTCCCACCAGGGAGGAGCCCGTGACTATTTTATACATCATCATAGGACTGGCCGTGGTTGTCGGCTTGGCCTTCATCTTTTACTACAACCGTTTCGTGAAGTTGCGCAACATGTGCGACGAGTCCTGGTCCAGTGTGGATGTGCAGCTCAAGCGGCGCTACGATCTCATCCCCAACCTAGTGGAGACGGTCAAGGGCTACGCCGCCCACGAAAAAGAGACCCTGGAAAAGGTTATCCAGGCCCGCAACATGGGCATGGGCGCCCAGGGGGTGGGCGAGCAGGCCCAGGCCGAGAACATGATCACCGGCGCGCTCAAGAGCCTTTTCGCCCTGTCGGAGAGCTATCCCGACCTCAAGGCCAACCAGAACTTCCTGCAGTTGCAAAACAACCTCAACGAGATCGAGAATGATATACAACTGGCCCGCCGTTATTTCAACGCGGTGGTGCGCGATTACAACATTGCCTGCCAGTCGTTCCCCTCGGTTATCGTGGCCAACCTGTTCGGTTTTAAGCAGCGGGAGTTCTTCGAGATCGAAGAGGCGGCCCGTGAGAACGTCAAGGTGTCGTTCTAACACCATGATGCCGGGCCGGCCCAGCTCCGCCCGGCGCCGAAGGCGGGTGCTGGGGTGCACCCTGGCCCTGTGGCTGGCCGGCCTGGTCCTGGGGGCCCTGCCGGCCGCCGCCGGCTATCGTATTAACGACTACCAGGTGCGGGTGGATATCCAGCCCGACGCGGTGCTGGAATTCACCGAGACCCTGGTGGTTGACCTCGACGCCCCGCGTCACGGTATCTTCCGCAAGATACCGGTCTCCTACCGGGTCAAGTCCATGGCCGGCCCCCAGCCCCGCCGCGCCACCCTGGGCCGCCGGCGCTACACCGTGGACATCTACGACGTCACCACCCCCGGCCACCCAAACCAGACCTATCGCCAGGGAGACTACCTGGTCATTCGCATCGGCGACCCGGACCGCTACCTGCGCGGCCGGCAGCGTTTTGTGATCCGTTACAAAATTTACGGCGGCATCAATTTTTTTGACGACCACGCCGAGTTCTACTGGAATCTCATCGGCCACCAGTGGCGCACCTTCATCGACCGGGCCTCCTTTGCGGTGGCCCTGCCGCGGCCCCTGGAGCTGTCGCCCGACGACGTCTTTGTCTACACCGGGCCGGTGGGGGCCCGCGGCCGGGCGGTGGTCTACCGCCTGGGACGCCACGGTATAAGCGGCCACACCACCGCGGCCCTGCCGCCGGGCCACGGGGTCACCCTGGGCCTGCGCCTGCCGGCGGGCTATCTTACCCGGGGTGGGCCCTGGTTGCGGGTCCGGCTGTTTTTCACCAACAGCCCCCTGCTATTGGTGCCGATCCTGGCCCTGCTCATCCTCTTGCCCCTGTGGTGGTTCCGGGGCCGCGACCCCAAGCCCACCATCATGGCCCGCTTCCATCCGCCCAAGGATATGACTCCGCCGGAGATGGCCTACCTGGTCAACGAGTCGGGACGACGCGATGACCTGGTGAGTTTGCTGCCCTATTGGGGAGCCGCCGGGTGCCTGCGCATCGAGGTCTTGCCGCCGGGGGACCAGGACGCCGAGCGCGACTACCGTTTCAGCAAACTGGCCAACCTGCCGTCCGGTTCGCGCCCCTTTGAGCACACCATATTCAACCAGATGTTCGTCGACGGCGACCAGGTGCGGCTCAGCCAGCTCCAGGGCCGCCTCGGCCAGAGCATGCTCAACGCCCAGGAGATGCTCGAGGCCCTGGTAAACAGCCGGGGATGGTTCACCAAGGGCAGCCGGGGGCTGGCCATGGTTCTGACCTCGCTGGGGGTCGTGGCCCTGCTGGCCGCGCTGCTGTGGGCCGTGCTGGCCTGGCTGGGGGTGGAGGATTTGTTCAACTGGCCCAACACCATCGCCCTGGCGGCCACCGGCGGACTGCTGGTGTTCTTTGGCCGCATCATGCCGCAAAAGCAAAAGGCCGGGGCCCGGCGCTACGCCGAAGCCATGGGGTTTAAGGAGTTTGTCCAGCGCGCCGAGCAGGGCAAACTGAAGATGCTGCTGGCCGAAGACCCCGACTACTTCGATCGTACCCTGGCCTACGCCATGGCCCTGGGACTGGCCGAGGGCTGGGGGCGCAAGTTCGAGGGTCTGCTGAGCCAGCCTCCGCAGTGGTACGTGGCACCCTCGCTCTCCTCCGGCCTGTGGACCATGAGCCACCTTACCTCCGGCCTGAACCACATGGGCTCCGCGGTGGGCGGGGTGTTTAAGCAGCCGCCGCCGCAGAGCGGCGCCGGCTTCAGCTCGGGCACGGGGTTCGGCGGCGGCGGGTTCGGCGGCGGCGGCGGTGGTGGCGGCGGCGGCGGTACCTGGTAGACCCGCCGGGCCGGCCCGTTGGGAGGCTGTTTGACAAAAGACGCTAACGGTTCCTGATGTTGGTAAAAAATGGTAGTGAATGTATTATTACCCTGATGCGGGGGGCGATTTATCCGGCCTTTAACACCACCGGCGGCCGATGGTGGCGTGAGGGGCGGGTCCGGACCTTTGTGATTACCCAAACCAACCATATAAGGACAGGTGAATAAAATGAACAGCATCGCCATTTGGTTTAAAACCTATGCCGTGACCCATGGCATGAACTTCCTGTGGGCGATTGTCATCCTGGTGGTCGGCTGGCTGGTGGTGAAAAAGCTACGTACGCTTATCGCCAAGGTCATGCGCAAGGCCGGCATGGACGAGACCCTGGTTACTTTCCTCAACAACATGATCTACATCTTATTGTTGGTCTTCGTGGTGGTGGCGGCCCTGAACCAGGTTGGTTTCGCCACCACCTCCATCGTGGCCATCCTCGGCGCTTCCACCCTGGCGGTGGCTTTGTCCCTGCAGGGTTCCCTGGCCAACCTGGCCGCCGGGGTAATCATCATCATCATGCGGCCCTTCAAGGTGGGTGACTCGGTGGAGGCCGCCGGCACCTTCGGCGTGGTCCAGCGCATGACTATCCTCACCACCCAGCTCCTGTCACCTGACGGCAAGGTGATCTACGTGCCCAACTCCAAGCTGGTGGGCGACAACGTCATAAACTACTCGGCCAACGAGCTGCGGCGGGTGGACCTGGTGGCCGGGGTGGGCTACGAGGCCGACCTGGCCAAGGTCAAGCAGGTGCTGGAGCAGATACTGGCCGACGAGCCCCTGGTGCTCAAGGACCCCGCGCCCACGGTGGCCGTCTCCGAGCTGGCCGACAGCAGCGTGAACCTGGTGGTGCGTCCCTGGGTTAAGAACGCCGATTACTGGAACGCCTATTTCGCCCTCACCGAGGCCATCAAGCTGCGCCTGGACAGCGAAGGCATCAACATCCCCTATCCCCAGCGCGACCTGCACCTGGTCGGCGGCTGGCCGGAGGCCCTGGGACAAAAGGCCGCCGGCTGAGCCACTGCGCCGGCCCGGTAAAAAAGACCGCCACGTCCCGGCCGGGGCGTGGCGGTCTTACTTTGCCCTGACGGGGTCAAGTTTTCCCCGCCAAGGGCCGATACGCTTGGTAGGGGTGGTGGCAGCCCCGCAGGTTTGGTGATAATTTCTTTGCCCGCTTCGATATGTTTAAGCCCGCTGGTAAACTCTTATCGGATGCTTTCATGGCTGCGTAAAGATACCAACTCCGGGACTTGCCGGGCTGCAATGCAATTTAAAAACAACATAACAACAAATAGTTAAGTGTGTTGTCGCGACCTTGCTGTGAATAATTGCGGGTGGTGTTTCACTTATAAAACACTGCTTAGTAACTGCCGGACTTTAGTTAAATTGGTTGCGAATTGTGTTGCAAAATGAGTTATTAAAAGCTACCATGTTTATATTCAGAGCATTAATTCCCTTGGCCCAAGGTTTTCCGGCGGTGAAGGGTAAGTGATAATCTTGCAAGTTAGGAGCAAGCGCATGATAAAAAAAGTTATTGCGTTTGTTGGTGGCGTGGGGTTGCTGCTGAGCTTGTTCGTGGCTCCGGCCATGGCCGAGGGGCGTCAATACCTGGAGATCGGTCTGGGCTATTCCAAGTTCGATTACAGCGAAGCCATCGACGGCCGCCCGGATATCAAGGAATCCGGCTGGGTGCCGGGGGTGGTGTTGGGCTACACCTACAAGGGTGAGGACAACCCGGTCTTCGCCAGCTTTTCCATCCGCTATACCACCGGCGCCACCGACTACACCGGGACCTTGCAAGACGGCACCCCCTGGAAGGACACGACCGACAACACCTTCCTCAGCCTGGAGGTGAAATTCGGCTACATCATGGGCCGCGACGCCGCCTCCCGTTGGACCATCACTCCCTATGCCGGCATCGGCTACCACGACTGGGAGCGCAAACTGGCCGGTCCCAGCCCCTACATCGAGGAATACACCTGGTTCTATTTCCCCATCGGCGTGCGCCTCGACTACGAGGTGTCCCCGGAGTTCTCCATTGGCCTGGACCTCTCGGCCCGGGTGATGTTCAACGGCAGCATGAACGTCAAGTTCTCGACCCTGGGGTACAGCTCGCCTACCCTGGATTTGGGCAACCGCATCGGCTTCCGGGCCGAGCTGCCCATGGACTACCGCTTCCATCCCCAGATATCGCTGGGCCTCACGCCATGGTACCAGTACTCCAGCATCGGGCGTAGCGGGTCCGAACCGGTCACTGCGGTGAGCCCCAGCAACACCACCTACACCGTACAGACCATTTACGAGCCCAACAGCACCACCCACCAGTACGGCGTCGACCTGACGGTTCGTTTTTGGTTCTAGGCCGTCGCCAACAGTAAATCACCGGGGGGCCGCAGATGGCCTCCCGGTTTTTTAGTAATTGATGGCCAGACGCCACGTCATTTGTATTGATGGAAAACCGTGTCCGCCGGCCAGAAAAAGCTTGAGCGCGCACCGGGTAAGACGGCACAATCAGGGTGGTGATTTTGGGACTCGGCGTCGCTGCGGCAGCAACGCTGGCGCCGCTGGGATGGGACCGCCGGCCCAGGGTTGTTAAGAGGAGATTTTCCCATGAAACGGCTTGCCTTGTTGTTGGCGTGCCTGGTGTTGATGGTAGTGGCGTCATCGGCCCAGGCCCGTCCTATTTTCCAGCCGCTGCCGCCGCCCATCTCCAAGCCCAAGTATTGTCCCCCGGGCCAATACTGGAGCGTGATGCAACGGCGCTGCGTTCCCAACCAGCCGGCGGCCTCCTGTCCCAACGGGTTCCACTGGTCGGCGCGCCTGGGCCGTTGCGTGGCCAACCGGCGCCCGCAGTGCCCCGAGGGCTGGCACTGGAGCATCCCCAGCCAAGACTGCGTGCCCAACCCCTAAGGCGGCGTGCCGCCTACCTTATCCAATTGCCGCCGGGCAGGATAAAACGACCCGACCTTAAAGTCGGCTTCGAGCGGAGGATAGCGGGTGACGAGCCTGTAGCGCCTCGGACTTGGGACACTATGGTAGCCTAGTCCTGGGCCGGACCTTGAGCCACCCATCCGGAGGAGCATGATCAACCTACGGCGCGAATGGAACGACCTGGCCGCGGCGGCCAAGGCCATGGACCGGCAGGTGGTCTTTGTGCTGGCCGCCAGCGTGGTCATGGTCCTGCTGCAGACCGCCCTGGGCGGCCGCGCCTTTTTCCACCGCCACCTGGCCGAGTACTTCGATCCCCAATGGCGCGAGCTCCTGTCTTGGGGCTGGTGGTTCAGCCTGCAGGCCATCCTGGGCTTCATCCTGCCGGCGGCCAGCCTGCTGCTCTTCTTCGGCCGCAAGCCCCGGGAGATAGGGCTGGGCCTCGGTGACTGGAAGCTGGCCCTGCTGGTGGCCCTGCTGTACCTGCCGCTGGTGGCGGTGGGCACCTGGGTTCTCTCGGCCGACCCCGCCTTTTTGGCCAAGTACCCCCACTGCCGCATGGCGGTACGCCACTGGGGTATCTTTGCCGTCTGCGAGCTGTGGTTTGTGCTCTACTGGCTGGGCTGGGAATATCTCTGGCGCGGCTTCGTGCTCTTTGGCACGGCGCACCGCTTCGGCCACTACGCCATCATCATCCAGATGGTCCCCTTTGCCCTGTTGCACCTCTACAAGCCCCTGCCCGAGGCCCTGCTCTCGGTGGTGGGCGGGGTGGCCCTGGGCATACTGGTGTGGCGCTGTCGCTCCTTCTGGATCGCGGTGCCGATCCACGCCCTGCAGATGTTGTTCATGGACCTGTGGTGCGTGCTGCGCATCAGGACCGGGGCCACCGGCATCGGGCTCGACGCCTTGCATAAACTTTTTTAAGACGACCGCCGGGACCGCGGGGCGGTTGGTTGGACCGTTGCGGTCTAGGCCTTTGGCAGCAGTTCGGCCAGGTGGCGCACCCGGGCCGTGAGGTTGAGCAGGTAGGCCGGCTCGGGCTGTTTGGGGTAGGGCTGGCGGTCCCACTCCTCGGCCTTGTAGCGGGCCACGGTGCGCTCCAGGTCAAAACCCTCCTCGGCCAGCAGCACCGCGATGCGGTCTTTGAACTCCCCGGCGGCCACCTGGGACCGGGCGATGAAATCGGCGGCGTGGCGCCCGGTCATCACCATGCCGTGTCCGGGGCAGAGCACCTCCACCTCCAGGCGGGCCAGGCGGGCCATGGAGTCGACGTAGGCCTGGTAGTCCACCAGGAACTCGGTGACGATGTGATCGCTGGTGAAATCGGGGCAGCCCACCGCCTCGGAGGCCACCAGGATGCGCCGTTGGGGGATGTAGTAGCTGAGGAAATCCCAGGTGTGCCCCGGGGTGGCGATCACCTCGATGGTGAGTCCGCCGGCCAGCTCGATCACCTCGCCGTCGGCCAGCACGCGGTCCACGGCAAAGGGCTCGAAGACGGGGTATTCGGGCAGGTCCGGGTGCCACTGGCGGGCCAGCTCGCCGGCTTGGCGGTTGAGCCGGTCCATCAGCTCCAGGGCCCCCGGCCGCCGCAGGATATCCGCCGCCCGCGCCGAGGCGGCCACCTGCATCCCGGGGTAGGCCCGCTGCAGGTAGCGGGCCGCGCCGCAGTGGTCAAAATGCACGTGGGTCAGCAGCAAGGTGTGGGGCCGGCGGTGGCCGAGGATGCGGTCGATGTCCCGGCGGTAGGCCGCGCCAAAGGCGGCGAAGCCGGCGTCGAAGATCACCGGTTGATCGCCGTCTAGCAGGTAGCCATGCACCTCGGGCGTGCCGGTGACGTAGAAGTCGTCGGCGACTTTACCGGTGGCGGTGTGGACCAAGGTTTCCCCCCCGGGCCCGGCCGCGCCGCGCCCTCTAATGAGCAACCCTATCAGCCGGGGCCGCAGCGGTAAAGGGTCCCCGGCTTGACCCCTCGGCCGCTTTGGCCTAAATTTGCATGGCGGCAAGAGGAGGGATATGCGCGATCACGCTTCGTATGACTCGGTGGTATTCGCCGGCGGCGGCAACCGCTGCATCTGGCAGGCCGGCTTCTGGGAAGTGGCCGCCGAGCCCCTGGGCCTGTCCCCGCGGGTGGTGGCCGGGGCCAGCGCCGGGGCCACCATGGCGGTGATGGTCTTCAGCGGGGTGGCCGCCAAGTCCCTGGCCACCCTCCAGCGGGTTCTGAGCGGCAACACCAAGAACGCCTACCTGGGCAACCTGTTCAAAGGCCGGCCGGTGTTTCCCCACGTGGCCCTGTTTACCCGGGCGATGAAGGCCTCCATGGACCAGGCCGACCTGGAGCGGCTCCGGCAGGGGCCTGAGCTGCGGGTGCTGCTGTCGCGGCCGCCGGCCTGGACCGGGGCCACCGGCGGCGTGCTGTTGGGGTTCTTGTGCTACCTGGCCGAAAAGTATCTCACCGCTCCCCTGCACCCCAAGCTGCCGGGCAAGGTCGGCTTCCGGCCCGAGGTGGTGCGGGTCGACACCTGCCGCAATATCGACGAGGTGATCGACCTGCTGCTTGCCACCTCCTGCACCCCGCCGGTGGTGCCGGTGGTCTACCGCGACGGCGCGCCGGTGCTCGACGGCGGGCTCATCGACAACGCACCGGTGGCCGCCATCCGCCCGGGGGAAGCCCCCACCCTCGTCCTGCTCACCCGCCGCTATCCCCCGGCCAAACTGCAAGGCCACCCGGGCCGCACCTACATCCAGCCCTCCCGGCCGGTGGGCATCTCCAAGTGGGACTACACCAACCCCCAGGGCATGCAAGAAGCCTTTGACCTGGGGCGGCGCGACGCCGAGTGTTTCATCGCCGGCGGGCCGGCCGCCCTGCAGGTCTAGGGACCGGGGCTGAAAAAGGGTTCCAGGCCGGCCGCCTATTGCTACAATAGGAATTCAACAGGCGATCTACGGCAACTACGCAGCAATTTGCTTGAGAAAAGGGGAGCGGCATGCAACTAGCCATGATCGGCTTGGGCCGTATGGGGATGAACATGGCGCGGCGGCTACTGCGCGGCGGCCACCAGGTGGTGGCCTTCAACCGCAGCCCGGAGAAGACCGACGCCTTGGCGGCCGAGGGGGCCCAGGCGGCCTACAGCCTGGCCGAGGTGGTTGGCCAGCTCAGCCCGCCCCGGGTGGTGTGGATCATGCTGCCGGCGCCGGTGGTGGATGATCACCTGACCCGCCTGGCCGGATACCTGGCCCCGGGCGACGTGATCGTGGACGGTGGCAACAGCCGTTACCAGGACGACCTACGGCGCGCGGCCGAGCTGGCCGACTCCGGCCTGCACTACCTGGACGCCGGGGTTAGCGGCGGCGTCTGGGGGCTGAGCGAGGGCTACTGCCTCATGGTGGGCGGCCGGCCGGAGGTCTACCGCCTGGTGGAGCCGGCCCTGGAGACCCTGGCCCCGCCCCAGGGCTACCTGTACTGCGGTCCCAGCGGCGCGGGCCACTACGTGAAGATGATCCACAACGCCATCGAGTACGGCATGATGCAGGCCTATGCCGAGGGCTTCGAGCTGTTGGAGAACGGGCCCTACGCCGAGCACCACGACTACGCCGCCCTGAGCCGGCTGTGGAACCGCGGCAGCGTCATCCGCTCCTGGTTGCTGGGGCTTTTGGCCAACGCCTTTGAGCAAGACCCGCGCCTGCAGGGCCTGCAGGGCTTTGTGGAGGACTCCGGCGAAGGCCGCTGGAGCGTGCAGCAGGCCCTGGAGACGGCCACCGCCGCGCCGGTGATCACCCTGGCGCTGATGCAGCGTTTCCGCTCGCGGCGCGAGAACACCTTCAGCGACCGCACCCTGGCGGCCCTGCGCCACCAGTTCGGGGGGCATGCGGTCAAGCCCGTCGGCGGGGGAGGGCAGCCGTGAGCCAGCCCCGGGCGGAGCCGGCCCCGGCCGTGGTGCAGGGCTTCCCCGAGCCCGTCGGCGACGCCCCCGGCCCCGGGCTCATCGAGGGCAGCCTGGACCCGGCGGCCATGGTGATCTTCGGGGCCTCCGGCGATCTCACCGGCCGCAAGCTGGTCCCGGCCTTGTACAGTCTGTTTTGCCACGGCGGCCTGCCGGAGCCCTTTGTAATCCTCGGCTGCGCCCGCAGCCGGTTCAGCGATGATGCCTGGCGGCAAAAGATGCGCCGGGCGGTGGCCGGCCACGGCGGACTGGACCTCACCGCCTGGGACCGTTTCGCCGCCCGCCTGTTCTACCAACCGCTGGTCTACGACCAACCGGGTACCTATCGCGAACTTCGCCGGCGCTTGCAAGAGCTGGAGGACGGCCACGGCACCGGCGGCAACCGCGTCTTCAACCTGGCCATCCCGCCCGGTCTCTACAGCGAGGTGGTCAGCCTCGTCGGCCGGGCTGGCATGTCGGCCGAGGGGCCGGGCGGCTCGCCGTGGCGGCGCCTGGTGGTGGAAAAGCCCTTTGGCCGCGACCTGGCCTCGGCCCGGGAGCTGAGCAAAGCCATCGCGGCCGGCTTCCAGGAACACCAGGTCTTTCGCATCGACCACTACCTGGCCAAGGAAACGGTGCAGAACGTCCTGATACTGCGCTTTGCCAACGCCATCTTCGAGCCCATCTGGAACCGCAACTACATCGACCAGGTCACCATCATCGCCGCCGAGTCGCTGGGGGTGGAGCACCGGGCCGGGTACTACGAGCAGGCCGGGGTGCTGCGCGACATGTTCCAGAACCACATGATGCAGCTATTGGCCCTGGCGGCCATGGAGCCTCCCCCGCGCTACGGGGCCGAGCCGGTGCGTGACGAGAAGACCAAGCTGTTTCGCTCCCTGCGGCCCTACCCGGCCACCAACGCCGGCGACTACCTGGTGCTGGGGCAGTACACGGCCGGCCAGGTCGACGGGCGTCCGGTGGCGGCCTACCGGGACGAGCCGGGGGTGGACCCCGCCTCGCTCACCCCCACCTTTGCCCTGCTCAAGGTGATGGTGGACAACTGGCGCTGGCAGGGGGTGCCGTTTTTCCTGGTATCGGGCAAGCGCTTGGCCCGCAAGGTCACCCGCATGCTCATCCAGTTCAAGGAAGTGCCCCACTGTTTTTTCCGCCAGGTGCTCGGCGAGCACATCACCGCCAACCGCCTGGTGCTGGGCATCCAACCCGACGAGACCACCAGCCTCACCATCCAGACCAAGAGCCCCGGCGCCCGCCTGGGCCTGCGCTCGGTGAAGATGGTTTTTGACTACAACGCCGACTACCGCGGGCCGCTGCTGGGGGCCTACGAGAAGGCCTTGCTCAACTGCATGCAAGGCGACCAGATGCTCTTTTGGCGGCAAGACGGGCTGGAGCTCACCTGGGGCCTGTTGGACCCGGTACTGCACGCCTGCGAACGCTGCCAGGACCGCGATCAACAATTGCAACCCTACGCGGCCGGTGGCTGGGGGCCAGAGGCGGCCCGCCGGCTGCTGTCTCTCTGGCCGGAGGCGGCTAAATGATCAACCTGAAGATACACCGCGACCCCCGGCGCCTGGCGGCCGACGCCGCCTGGCAGACAGCCGAGGCGGCCCGGCGGGCGGTGGACCAGCAGGGGCGCTGCAGCCTGGTGCTGGCCGGCGGTGCCACTCCCCTGGCCCTGTACGAGCGGCTGGCCGCCGCCTCCGGTGAGCAGGCCATGCCCTGGCGGCAAACCCACCTTTTCTGGAGCGACGAGCGCTGCCTGCCGCCGGATTACGCCCAGAGCAATTACGCGGCGGCCCAGCGAGTGCTGCTGGAGCTGGTGCCCGTGCCGCCGGGTAATATCCACCGCATCCAGGGCGAGGCCGCCGACCACCAGGCCGAGGCCCGCCGCTACCAGCGGGAGATAAGCGCCTTTTTCGGCGACCGGGAACCGGCCTTTGACCTGGTGCTGCTGGGCATGGGGGCCGACGGCCATACCGCGTCCCTGTTTCCCGGCAGCCCGGCCCTGCAGGCGGCCGGCCGGTTGGCCACGGCGGTGGAGCCGGGGCCGGGGGCCCGTCCCGCGGTGCGGCGCATCACCCTCACCCTGGACGCCATCAACCGCGCCCACCAGGTTATGTTCCTGGTCACCGGCCGGGCCAAGGCGGCGGCCGCCGGCCGCATCCTGGCCGGCCGCGACCAGGCGGCCAGCGCCTATCCCGCCGCCCGGGTGCGGCCCCGCGGCGAGCTGTGGTGGCACCTGGACGTCGAGGCCGCCGGCCGCCTGCCGACCCTCATCGCCGAGTCGCTCAAGCCCCTGGGTTAAGCGAGGGGGGAGGGCCGGCCGGCGTCGGCCCGGTCGTAGATGCGCCGCAGCAGCCCGGGTCGGATCCCCAAACCGTAGGCGATCATCATCAGGTAATTGAGGCCGGTGGTCTTCCACACGCCGGCGCCGCGCCAGCGCCTGGCCGAGGTGAGAGCCGGCCGCCGGCTCACCACCACCCGGCCCAGCCGCTTGATCCGCCGGACCAGCTCCACGTCTTCCATGATGGGTTGGCCGGGGTAGCCGCCGATGCGCCTAAACACGGCGGCCGGCAAAAAGATGGCCTGGTCGCCGTAGGGCAGGGAGGCCAGGCGGCAGCGTAGGTCCACGGCCAGCTCGATGAAACGCAGAGAGGGAGGGCGATGGTCCAGGCGGAAGCGGAAGGCCCCGCCGGCCACCCCGGGCCGGTCCAGGATGCGCCGCACCTCCCGGGCCCAACCGGGCGGCAGCCGGGTGTCGGCGTGCAGGAACAGCAGGTGCTCGCCCTGGGCCAGGGAGGCCCCCAGGTTCATCTGCCGGGCCCGCCCCGGCGGCGAGGCCACGGTGAGCGCCCCGGCCGCCTCTGCCGCGGCCATGGTACGGTCCTGGCTGCCGCCGTCGACCACGATGACCTCAAAGGCCCCGCCGGCCAGGGCCGATACCACGCTGCGGCCGATGGTCTCCTCTTCGTTGAGAGCCGGGATCACCACCGACACCGCGCCGGCCCGCTGGGCCAACCAGGTGCACCAGGCCTTAATATCCTCGGGGCGGTCCACGTCGCCCAAGCGCTTAAGCAGGGCCACCCGCAGCCCCAGGTCTCGGGCCACGGCCAGGCTCTGGGCCAGTACGCGGCCGCTGGACCAACTGATGCCCTCAAACAACTGCGGGCAGGGCCGGCGCAGACCGACCAGGTAATAGCCACCGTCGTGGCTGGGGCCCAGGACCAGGTCATGGTCGGCCAGGGCGCTGAAGGCCTGGCTGAGCACCGCCTCGTCTAGCCCCGGTACATCGCTGCCCACCAGCACGGCCCGGGGCGCGCCGCGGCGCAAGGCGCGCTCCAGGGCCGCGGCCATGCGCGCCCCCAAATCACCGCCGAGCTGGGGTTGGTAATCCGGGCCCTGGCCCAGCCAGGCGCGCATCTCCTCGGCCTTGCCGCCGGCAAAGCTCACCACCAGCCTGGCCGGCAGGCGTAGGGCCAGGCGGCGGGCCTGGACCATGACCGCCTCGGTGAGCCGGCGCTGCAGGCGGGCCGCGCCGGCGGCCCCCAGCGCCGGGGCCAGGCGGGTCTTGGCCCGGCCTGGCCGGGGCAGGCGGGTCATCACCACCAGGGCGGGCCGGGGGTTCATCGCCGCCAGGCGAGCCACCGGCAGCCGCTGGTGAGAGGGATCGTCGGAGGACAGGCCGGGAGCATCGGTCATGAGCACCCCCGGGGAACCGGGGCCGCGGCGGCGTGAGGTTGCCTTGCGAGGCGACCCTGGGCCCGGCGGATCAACCAGACCAGGACCAAGGCCGTCACCACCACCACCGCGATGAGTGACCAAGGCACTTTGCCCTCGGACAGTACGGTGAACAAGGCGTCGAAACCCACCACGTACAAGATGGTCCACGGCAGCATGCACAGCCAGGAGAAAAAAACGTAGGTCCCAAAGGATACCCGGGTGAGACCGAAGCCGTAGTTGAGCAGGTTGAAGGGGAACAGGGGGACCAGGCGGGTGATGGCTACCACTACGGCCCCTTGACGTTCGGCCAGGTGGTCCAGGCGCTGGAATTTTTCATTGCCCGCCAGCCATCTTTCCAGCGAGCCGCGGGCCAGGTGGCGGGCCACCAGGAAGGCCAGGGCCGCCCCCAGGGTGGAGCCGGCGCTCACGGTGGCGATGCCCACCAGCGAGCCGAAGATGCCGCCGGCCAGGGCGCTGAGTGCGCTGCCGGGCAGGGCCAGCACGGTGGCCGCGGCGTAGAGCGCCACGAAGACCACCGGGCCCCACAGCCCGAAGCCCTTGATCCAGTCCTGCAGGTCCTTGAGGTGGCGTCCCAGGTCCAGCATCGCCGCCAACACCATCATCGTGATAACCACCGCCAGCAGGAGCACCGGCTTAATCCAGGGACGCCGGATCGGTGCATCGCCTTGGTCGGTGGTTTGGTGGGTCATGTGTTGCAACTCCCGCTGGGGTGAAGGTAGCCGAAAGGTTGCGACCAAGCCAGCCTGAACTCAGGCCGCGATGGCCCCGCCTCAGGTGAAGCCGTCTCCGGCGGTGCAGGTGTAGCAGTGGTCGGCCACCGCTATGGGGCTGCCCGGCTCGGGGGCCGCCGCCATGTGAGAGACGTGGATGGCGCGCCCCTGCAGGGGGAGGCCGGCGGCCAGGTTGAAATCGCAATCGTAGAGTATGCCGTCCCAGGCCACCGATACCTGGCGGCGGCACATGAGCCCCTCCACGGCGCAGGGGTTGAAGCCGTTCACCAGCTTGTCCCGGTAGGCTTGGTAGTTGCCGGTCTTTTCCAGCCAGCGGCGGAAGCGACCCAGGGGGACGTTGGCAAAAGTGAAGAGCTGGTTGAACACCAGCCCCCACTCGCGCTTGAGGTCGGCCCGAAATTTTTTCTCGGCCGCCGCCTGCGGCGGTGGCAGGAAGGCCCCGGCCGGATTGACCACCAGGTCCAACTCCAGGCCCGAGCCCGGGTGGCCGTAGCCGAGCCGGTTGAGGCGTTCCAGGGTGGCCAGGGACTGCTCAAAGACCCCTTGGCCCCGTTGGGCGTCGGCCTGGAAGGCGGTGGTGGCCGGCAGGGAGGCCACCACCACCACCCGCCGCTCGGCCAGCAGCTCCCGCAAGGGCTGGTGTTGGTCCTGGCCCAGGGCGGTGAGGTTGGCCCGCAGCATCACCCGTGGGGCCCGCGGGGTCACCCCGTGTATGAGCCGCACCAGGTGGGGGTTCATCTCCGGCGCGCCGCCGGTGATGTCCACCGTGGTGAACCCGGCCCGCGCGACATAGGCCACCACCTGGTCCACCGTGGCGGCGTCCATCACCTCGCTACGTCCGGGACCGGCTCCCAGGTGGCAGTGCTTACAGACCTGGTTGCACAAAAACCCCACGTTCACCTGCAGGGTGTCGGTGGGCTCACGCGTCAGCGTAAGATCGTGACGGGCCAGGGTTTGGGCGAAGGGTTCCATCTCTTCCAACGGTTCGGCCGGGGCTCCGCGGGATCACAGGGATAGTTTTGCCACCTGGCGGCGCATCTGCATGCCGTGCACCAAGGAGGCCCCGCCGCGAATGGCGCAGGCCACGTGCACCGCCTCGGTCATCTCGGCCGGGTTGGAGCCCTTTTCCAGGCAGGCCTGGGCATAGGCCTCGATACAGTAGGGACACTGCACCGCGTGGGCCACCGCCAGGGCGATGAGGGCCTTCTCCCGCGCGGTCAGCTCGCCTTCGGCAAACACCGCGCCGTAGTAGTCGAAAAACTTGGCGGCCAGCTCGGGCGCGTGGTCTCCGATCTGGCCAAAGTTGGCCAAGTCACTGGGGTCGTAGTATTGGGTCACGGGAACTCCTGGCTTGCGAAACATGGTATCGGGATAAACTTGGCTGAGTCATTATATTTAATAATAATACGTTGCCGGTAAAATGCCAACCCAAAGAGGGCGCTTTCCGGCCAGGTGCGGTGAGCCCCGGCCGTCGGCCGAGCAACGGCCCGCCCGGCAATCGCCGGACGGGCCGTGGTTGGGCGTGAGTGGCCGCGGCTGGGGCGGCGGCCCGGGTTACTTGTTGGGCCCCGCGGTCGGTCCATCCTGGGGAGAAGGCGTGGCCTGGGGCTTGGCCGGGGGGGCGGTAGTACTGGGCTGGTACCCCGGACGCGGCTTGGCGGTAAAGGTAACGTCCAGGGCCGCGATGGCCTGGTCTTCGTTCATGCCCTCCAGGTCGCTGATCTTCACCGGCTTGGACGGTTTGATGTTTAGGTGAATTTCGCCGGGCGAGCGCAGGAACTTGATCACCTCCTCGGCCGCCGCTTTGAAGGCTGGGCTGTGTTGACCGTCGGCTTCGGCGCGTACCTGGGCGATGAGCATTTCGGTGAACTGGGCCGGGCTCAGCTTGGCGTTCCTGGCCCCCATGGCGATGAGAGCCGGCACCAGGGCCACGTCTTGGTAAGATGCCTTACCCGAGATAATGGTGGCCGTCTGCTGCATGAGCCTGGTCGATGTTCTGGGCTTGTTGGGGTCAATTTTGAAGCCACCTATCTTGACGGAGTAGCTCAGGACGCCCAACTGGTCGGACCATAGCTTGAAAACCTTGAGGTCCAGGAGCTGGGTGGCGTGGTAGATATCGGCCTCGGCACGCAGGTTGAAGACCAGGGCGTCGTGCCCCAACTGCTTGATAAACTCGGCGGCCTCGTTCGGCAGGCTGGCCGCGTTGAGCTTCAAGGCATCGATCACGAACAGCCCGCGCATGATCTTGCCGTCGTTGGTGGAGGTGGTGGCCACCCGGGCCAGGCGCAGCAGCTCACGCCCGCTGGTCATGATTCCCAGGTCGCGCACATCGAACTTGCCGATGCTGTAGGTAGAGGGGTCCGACAGCTTGGCCAGGTTCACACTGGCCAAGGTTAAGCTGAGCAGCTCGCCGCCCTGCTGGGGTCCCTTGGGGCCGCGCTCGTAATAGCTGACGTCGGCGGCCTTGAAGTACTTGATGCGGGCGTGGTGGTTGGCGTCGAAGTCCAACTGGCGCACATCCAGGGCGCCGAGCTTGAAGAGCCCGTTGTTTTCAGCTCCCTGCATTCCCACCACGCGGCATTCCGCCAGGGTGATCTTTTCCTGGCGCTCGCGGAAGAAAAGGCCCTTAATGTCGGCGCTGCTCACGGTAAGCGAGAAGCCGCCGGTTCCCTGGCCGGGACGGCCTTCGCTAAAGGCGAATTCCCTGAGCAAGCCGGCGGTGAGTTTTACCTCGTCCTGCTGGTTATAAGAGAAGCCGGTGACCTCCAGGAGGGCCAGACGGAAGGTTCCCTTACCGGCCGCCTCGACAGTCACGTCCAGGGCCTTGAGGTAGCCTACGCTGGCGGTGTCCTGGTCCAGGCCCACCAGTAGGTCATGGCACTGGACCAGGCTCGCCTTGATGTTGGTGGTGGGGTCAATCTGCCCGGATACATCTTCCAGCTTGCCCGAGAGACCCAGGACGGCCGGTCGGCCCAGGCGCGGTTGCAGGTCGCTGATGGTTATCTTTTTGATGGTCAAGGTAGTGGGTTTTTTGAAATGGATGGTGAGGGTGAGGCCTTGGATCACCAGTTTTTCACCATCAACCATGAGACTTTGGTACTTGATCTCGGCCCGCTTGCCGGTCTCGGCGCTGATGGCCTGCTCCACCACCAGCAGGGCGGTTTTCACCAGCCCCACCTCGAACTTGGAAGGCTGGGCGTCGGCGGCGATGGCGACTGCGCCGCCGGGCAAAACTATCAAAGCGGCTAAAATGACCAATACTGCTGCCACGAGTTTTTTCATGTTGCTATCCAACTTGTAGTTATTATTGAAACTCGGTTCTCTTGCCTCTTACATTACCCCCATAGTAGACGCTAACAAACCGCCAACGTCAAAGTAAAGACACTTGTCCCGGCCGCAAAATTACCACTTAAAAATAGAACTTGAACTCAACGAAAAAGTAAGTGGGATAGCTGCCGAACTCGCTGTGAATTCGTGCGGCGCTGTCCGGGGCCGCGCCCAGGCCCAGGCTGGCCCCGGCCAACATCTCCACGTTGTCGGCCACCGAGATGGTGACTACGGGTTGCCACAGGCAGGAGTGGTCCGACAGGGAGTAGAGCACCACTATCCGGCCCAGCGCCAGCGGGGTGATCTGGTAGCTGAGGGTGGCCCCCAGCAGGTGGCGTCCCATCTGCAGCGCCGCCCCGGCGTTGACCCGGGCCCTGGCCGCCTCGAGGTGGTCGGGGTCGCCGGCCCCGTTGAATAGGTACTCGGCCTCCAGGGTGAGCGAGTTGGCCCAGCGGTGGCCCAGCCCCAGCACCAAGGTGAGGTGGTCCGGGATGATATCGCCGGACAGGGGAGGGGGCAGCGGCCGCCGGCCGTCGGCCCAGAGGTAGGCGGCCTCGGCCCGCACTGACAGCGGCCCCAGCTCGCCGGTGAGCCCGCCGCCCAGTTGCCAGCCGCCGTAGACTTTGCCGCCCTGCACGGCCAGGTCCCAGCCGGCCAGGGTGGTGTAGCCGCGCACCAGCAGGGCCGAGCCGTACCAGTCGGCGGCCAGGGCGGCCTCGCCGTCCACCGGCCGGTTCTGCCAGTCCAGCTCCCGGCCGGCCACGGCCACCAGGGTGAGGCCCGAGAAGTCGCCAAGGTAGACATCCACCCGCAGGCCGTCCACCCCGGCCTTGTACTCGCGGTCGAATTGGCGGGGGTCAACAAAGGGCAGGAAGACGTCCAGGGGGTTGCAGAAGTAGGCCTTGCCAAAGGTGATGGCCTGGCGGCCCAGGGTGATATCCACCTGGCCCAGGCTCAGTTTGACATTGAGGCGGTCCCACCACAGTAGTCCCTCTTGGCCGGGTTGGTCGCGCCAATGCCAGGTGGCGTCCAGGGCCCGGTAGCGGGTGACGCCGCCGGCGGTTCCCCAGCCGGGCGTCCCTTGCCCGGCCGGTGAGCTGTAGAGGTAGGAGCCCACCAGGTGGGCTTCGTAGGCCCAGCGGTGGCCGGTACGGCCGGCCGCCGTGAGGCGCAGGGCGCCCTGGCCCTGCACCGCGCTGTCGCGGCCGCCGGCCAGGGACCCCAGGCGGTGGGTGTCGGCCAGGGTGCCCAGGATGCGCAGGCTGCCGCCCAGGTCCCAGGCCCTTGGGCCGCCGTCTTCGGCCGCCCCGGCCGACGCGGCCCCCAGCAGCCAGAGCGCGGCCGCCAGGACCAGCCAGCGGACCGGCGGCCGGCTACACCCCATCGATGTCCTCCAGCCCCTCGCCGTCGCCGGCCACCTCGCCGTCCTTGAGCAGGATGAGACGCCGGGCCCGTTGCATCACCGCCGGGTCGTGGGTGGAGAACAGGAAGGTCACCCCCTTGTCCTGGTTGAGCCGCAGCATGAGGTCCAGCAGGGACTGGCCGGTCTTGGAGTCCACGTTGGCGGTGGGCTCGTCGGCCAGCACCAACGCCGGCTCCGGGGCCACGGCCCGGGCGATGGCCACCCGCTGCTGCTGGCCGCCGGAGAGCTGGCGGGGGAAGCGGTCCTCCATCCCGGCCAGCCCCACCTCGGCCAGCACCTCGGTCACCCGCCGCCGGCGCTCGGCCGCCGGCACCCCCTGCAGGCGCAGCACGTACTCGGCGTTCTCCCGGGCCGTGAGCACCGGCAGCAGGTTGTAGCTCTGGAAGATGAATCCGATGTGGTCGCGCCGCAGCTCGCCCAGGGCCGACTTGCCCAGGTCGTTGAGTCGCTGGCCGTCCACCTCCACCGTACCGCTGGTGGGGCGGTCCAGCCCGCCGATGATATTGAGCAGGGTGGACTTGCCCGAGCCCGAGGGCCCCACCATGGCGGCGAACTCGCCCGGCTGCAGGGAAAGGCTCACTCCGCGCAGGGCGTGGGTCACCACGCCGTCTTGCCCGTAATCCTTGGTGATGTCGGTTGCCTTGACCAGGGTGCTCACCGTCTCTCCCTAACGTAATTGGTCCACGATGTTTACCCGCCCGGCGTGGCGCAGCGGGATGAGGCTCAGCAGCAAGGTGGCCGCGAACACCGCCGCGCCCATGCCCAAGACTATCCCCGGGGTGAGCAGGGCCCGCAGGCGGGGGTCCACCGCAAAGCCGGAGATGGTGATGTCGCCGCCGTAAAAGCTTGACAGGTCCAGGCCCCAATGCTGCAGGGCCCCGGCGGCGGCGGCTCCGCCGAGCATGCCCAGGCCGCAGCCGATGAGGCCCAGGAAACAGGTCTCCAAAAATACCTGGCCCATCACCTGTCCCGGCCGGGTGCCGATGGCCTGGAGCATGGCGAACTCCCGCTGGCGCTCCATCACCGACATGAGGATGGTGTTGAAGATGGTAAAGAGGATGAGAAAGATCAGTATCCCCTGGAACACGTAGTTGGAGCCCTCGTCTAGCTTAATGTAGGAGGCCAACTGGGGCAGGATCTTCTGCCAGGGCTCCACCTCCAGGTCCTGGCCGGCCGTGAGGCGGCGCAGCTTGGCCAGCACCGCTTCCTGGTCGTCGGGGCTGGCCAGGATCACCCCCAACTGGGTGGCCGCGCCGGCCGGCAGGCCGAAGACCCGGCGGGCGAAGGCGATAGGGGCCTGCATGAAATAGCCGTCGATCTCCTCGGAGCCGGTGGCGAAGATGCCGCGCACCCGGCATAGCTCGTCCACCAGCTCGCCGGCCGCGTTGTTGGTGGTGATCACCAGCTTCATGCCCACCCGCAGCCCCAGGCGCTCGGCCAGGGTCTTGCCGATGACCACCCAGGGGCCGTCGCGGTCGCTTAGGTAGCGGCCCTTGATGATGCGCCGGGCCAGGGGCGAGGTGATGGCCTCGGCCGAGGGCTCCACCCCCATCAGGGCCACCCCCACCGTGCCCGAGCCGGTGCGGGCGATCCCCTGGCCCAGCACCAGCAGCTTGGTGCGCTGCACCGCCGCCAGGCGCTGCACCGCCGCCCGCAGCTCCGCCGGCGACTTGAGGTAGCTCTCCACCGCCGGGGCCTCCAGGTAGCCCCGGGGCTCGATGGTGATGTGGCCGGCCTGCATGCGTACCGCGTCGCTGATCATCTTGGTGTACATGCCGTGGCCCATGGCGATAAAGAAAATGGCGAAGCTCAGGCCGAAGCCGATGGACAACACGGTGATGAGGGTCCGACGGCGGTTGCGCCAGACGCTGCGCCAGGCCAAACGAGCGATCATGTTTACCCCCTTGCCGTTTACACCCGGTTGATGGCGCGCACCGGGTCCAGCCGGGCGGCCAGGATGGCCGGGTAGATGGAGGCCAACAGGCAGACCCCGAACATCAGCAGCACCGGTTCCAGGAAACTGCGCAGCGACAGGGTGGCCCGCCACACGGGATCGAAGGTGAGCCCGCCCACCGAGTAACTGCCGGCCAAGGACGACATGTCCAGGCCGTGCACCACCAGGTACTGCGACACCGCCAGTCCCAGCAGGGCCCCCAGGCCGGTACCCAGCAGCGACAGGATCATGGCCTCGCCGGTCACGTCGGCCAGGATGCGCCAGGTGGTGGCCCCCAGGGCCCGGATGATGCCGAACTCGCGGATGCGCTCAAAGGTGGCCATGAGCATGGTGTTCATCAGGCCCAGGGCGGCGGCCAGGATGAAGACCAGGCCGAAGAGCCACATCATGGAGTCCCAGACGTTGAGCATGTCCGAGGCGGCCGGCATGATCACCCGCCAGGTGGTCACCTCCTGGCCTGGCGCGGCGGCCGCGGCCAGGGCCCGCAGTTTCTCCAGGGGCATGCGTCCCCGCGAGTTGAGGGCCACCTCGTGGATGCGCCCGCCGGAGACCAGCAGCTCGGCGAAGTCGGCCCGGTGCACCAGGGCGGCGTTGCGGTCGATGGCCGCGCCGCAGGATTTTAAGATGCCGACCACCTTGAACAGATCGTTGCCCAAGGAGCCGTCGGCCGCCTGCACCACCACCACCAGGGTGGAGCCCACCCGGGCCTCCAGCGACTTGGCCAGCTTATAGCCCAGCACCACCGCCTTTTCCGGCCGGTCGCCCAGGAAGCGGCCCTGGGCCACGTGGCGGTACAGGTCAAAGGCGGCGCGCTCGGCCGCCGGGTCGATGCCCCACAGGCGGGCCCCGGAGCTCTTGGCCCCCAGGGCGGCCAGGCCGAAGCTGTAGCTGCGCGGCGCGGCCCCCACCCCGGCGGCTGACGCCGCGGCCAGGATGGCCCCCGGGTCTTTGAGCGCCTTGTAGAAGGAGCGGTCGTGGCGGTAGCCCTTGGCGTAGACCTGCACCTCGCCCAGGCTGAGGTTGGTGGTGTTGGCCACCGCGCCCACCATCAGGCCCTCCATCAGGCAGTAGATGACCGTGAGGATGAGGGTGCAGACGCTCACCGCGGCCAAGGTGACCAGGGTGCGGCGGCGGTTGCGCCACAGGTTGCGCCAGGCTACTCGCAGGGTGTTCACCGGAGTTCCCCTTAATCCCGCAGGCTCCGCAGGGAAAAGACGCTGTCGGCCAGCTCCAGGTCGAAGCGCATCTTTTGGTAGGTGACCAGGGTGTACTCGCCCGGCTTATCTTGGGGCACCATCTTCATGGTCCGGGGGAGCCTGCGTCCGCCCAGGTCGCCTACGTTGGTGAAGTACATGGTGCGGGCCGGGTGCAGGTCTTCGTCAAAGTAGCGCATGAAAAGCGGCAGGTAGTCCCCGGCTTGCACCACCACCCGCACCTGGCCCCAGACCACCGCCGCGTCGGGCTTGGGCCGGCAGGTGATCTCGATGATCTCCCGGCCGTCGCGCACCCCCTGGAAGGTGATCTTGAAGGTGTAGTCGTCGGCCATGCGGCTTTCCTTCACCAGGTCGTCGTTGGTGAAGTGCGAGCCCATCCAGGAGCCGGACATCATCGACGAGGGCAGCTTGATCACCCGCTTGACCTTGGGCAGGTAGTTCCACACGTTGTTGCCCACCCGCAGGGTGGCGGTGCCCGCCTCCTTCTTGGGGGCCAGGATGCGCACCAGGGAGCGATCCTTGCCCTTGGACCACCACTGCATGGTGAGGGTGCGCTGCCAGTGCTTGGTGACCACGGTCATGGTCATCAGGCCCTGGCTGGACTTGCCCCGGAACAGGTCGTCCACGTGGTCCAGTATCTGGCGGGGGGTGAGGCCGGCGGCGCCGGCGGCCGGGGCCGCGGCCGCCAGCCAGAGCGCGGCCCCCAGCAGGGCCCCGGCGAGCTTGCTTTTACTTTGCATCATCAGGCTCCCGGCGGGCGATGCCCCGAAGCAGGTTTTGCATGAAGCCGCCGGCCAGCTTGGCCGCGTCCAGCTCCGGGTCCATCCAGCACTGTAAAAAGATGCCGTCCAGCCCGGCCACCAGCCCGGCGGCGGTGGCCAGGGGGTCTAAGTCGTCACGGAAATAGCCGCTGGCCGCGCCCTGGGTGATGATCTCGGCGAACATCCGGCGGGACTGGCGGTAGGTGTCGTTGAGGGCCTGGCGCAGGCGCGTTTGCAAGGGGCCGGCGGAAGATGCGGCCCAGAACTCCATGAACAGGGAGAACATCTGGCGGTTGTCTTCAAAGACCTCCACCAGCGATCCCACCATGGCCATGAGGCGTTGGGGCAGCGGCGCGGCCAGGTCGCCCACCGCCACCGTGGCCGCCTCCATGATATTGGCCATGAACCACTGGTAGACCGCGAAGAACAGCTCTTCCTTGGAGTCGAAGTATTCGTAGATGGTGCCTTTGCCCACCCCGGCCTCGGCGGCGATGTCGGCGATCAGGGTGAGGTTATAGCCCTTTTGGGCCAAGACGACCGCGGCGGCGGCGGTGATCTTCTCTTTCTTTTGTTCCTTGGAATCCACGTTTCTTTTCCACCTGCGCTGGCTACTTTGGGCCGGCCGTACGAAACTGATTGGTCGATATTTAATGGTATGACACCACAATATATTGTCGTCAATAAAATAATCGCCGACCGACCGGTCAGTCTAGATGTGGCGTGGTCAAAAAAGAGAGCCCCGGCCGGGGCTCTCCGCCAAATTGGACGGCGGCCGCCTAGCCGCCGGCGCCCCGGCGGGCCGCGTTGTCCATCAGGGCGGCCACCGGCTCCAGGCCGTAGGGCGAGCGTTGCTCGATGGCCTTGAGCACCGCGCCGCCGCCGGTGAAGAAGTAGTACTGGGCGTCGTCTTGCACCGAGAGGTAGAGGCCGGGGTTTAAGTCCTTGAACTCCTGCAGGGTGTCGCCGCCGCCGTAGAGCTTTTTGGCCTCCCGGTTGCCGTCGATGCTGGTATCCAGGGCGCGGGAGCCGTCGGTGAAGTGGGGGGTGAAGCCCATCACCGCGTTGACGAAGATGGTCCGGGCCTGGCCCAGGGCCTGGCGCACCGCCGGGTCCTGGAAGCTGGCCGGGTCGATATCCAGGATGTAGCCTAGCTCTTGGCCCGGTTGCAGGTCGCTCACCGCCAGGGTGCGGTACTTGCCCTCCTCGCGGCCCAGCACGTCGCTCTCCACGATCAGGGGCAACTCCACGATCTTGTGCTGCTTAGCGTCCTTGGCCACCAGGGCCTCCGCCGCCTTGATGTCGCTCTCGGCCACCCCGGCGATGCGCACCCCGTACTTGGCGCAGAGGTAGGTGTTGTAGATCACCCCGCCGAGCACCAGCTTGTCCACCTGCTCGTACAGGGCGTTGATGGGCCCGATCTTGGTATCGTACTTGGCCCCGGCCACCACGGCCAGGAAGGGGCGTTGCGGGTTTAGCACCTGGCCCAAGTTGGCCAGCTCGGCCTGCAGCAGCCAGCCGGCGTAGCTGGGCAGGTGGGCGGTGACGTCAAAGGTGGAGGCGTGCGGCTGCCAGGAGCCAAAGGCGTCGTTGACGTAGATGTCGGCCAGGCCGGCCAGTTGCAGGGCAAAGGACTCGCGCCGCTCTCCCGGGGATTCCTCGCCGGCGAACCAGCGGGTGTTGGGCAGGTAGATGCCGCAGGCCTCGCCCTGGCGCACCTGCTTGATGGCCAGGTTGATGGAGGTGTCGATGGCCGCGATGCCACCGTCGTCGGCCGGGAAGCTCGGCACCAGGAAGCGGCTGTGCAGCTTGCTCTCCAGGTAGGCCACGATGGGCTCCACGCTGGTGGCCCCGTCCACCTTGATCTTACCGGTCTTCTTGTCCCGCGGCCGGCCCACGTGGGTCATGAGTATGGGCTTGCCGCCCTGGGCCACGATGTAAAAGAGGGTGCCCAGGGTGCGGTCGATGCGGTAGGGGTCTCGGATCACCCCCTTTTTCACCACGTTGTGGTCAAAGCGCACCAAAACGATCTTGCCGTTTAGCTCGGCCTGTTGCAAAAGCGGCAGGCCCTGGTCCAAAACCTTGTGGTCCATCGGTGTCTCTCCCGGCGCAGGTGGCCGCCGCCCGGGCGTTTCCAGGCGGCTTGGGTGGAGGGTAACTGTACTTGGCCCCCGGTGGTTCCCCGGGAGCCTCGCTCCAATATATTGATATAGCTAAACATAGACACCGCTACCATGGCCGGCGTCCTCCAATCGCGTCTTCAATGATAGTCTAGCAATAATTTATGGTACCCTACAGGACAAAAACCCGCGCCCCGGGTTGCCGGTAGGCGCGCCTGGTGCGAGGACAGCGCCCGTTGATAACCAAACTGTTCATAACCCGCCTGCTCACCCCGGCCCGCATGGTGATCGGGGGCTTCGGCTGCCTGATCCTGCTGGGGACCTTTCTGCTTGACCTGCCGGTGTGCCAGGGGGCCAAGGCGGTGGGCCTGCTGGACTGCCTGTTCACCGCCACCAGCGCGGTGTGCGTCACCGGGCTGATCACCGTGGACACCGCCGCGGCCTGGTCGGCCTGGGGCCAGGGGGTGATCCTGGTGCTCATCCAGTTGGGCGGGCTGGGCATCATGACCCTGTCGGTGGCCCTGCTGGAGCTGTCGGGCCGCCGTCTCTCGCCGCGCAGCCACCTGGCCCTGCGGGGGGCCCTGGGGCCGGTATCGGCCGGCGAAATGGGGCGCATGACCCGCCGGGTTATCATCTACACCTTTTCGCTGGAGGCCCTGGGCGCCGTCATCCTATTTTTCCGCTGGCTGGTGGACCATGAACCGGGCCGGGCCGCCGCCCTGGCGGTGTTCCACTCGGTGAGCGCCTTTTGCAACGCCGGTTTTTCCCTGTTCAGCCACAACCTGGCCGGCCTGGGCGACGACGGGGTGGTCAACGCCACCGTCATGGCCTTGGTGATCCTGGGCGGCATGGGATTCCTGGTGCTGCGCGAGTTGACCAGTCACCTGCCCCGGGGACGACACCACCGCCGGCCGCCGCGGCTCAGCCTCACCTCCCGCCTGGTGCTCATCACCTCGGCGGTGTTGCTTCTGGTGGGCGTGGTGGGGCTGGTGGGGTTTGAATACCTGGCCGACGGCGGGGCCATCTGGCAGGGCAGTTGGTGGGCCCCCTTGTTCACCGCGGTGACCCCCCGCACCGCCGGGTTCAACACCATCAACTTCGGCGATCTGTCCAACGCCTCGCTGATGCTCATCATGATGCTGATGGTGGTGGGGGCCTCGCCCGGCTCCACCGGCGGCGGGGTGAAGACCACCACCGTGGCCGTGCTGGTGGCCCTGGCCCATACCAGGCTCAAAGGCCGCCCCGGGGCCGAGGTGGCCGGCCGCAGCATCCCGGACGATCAGGTCTCCAGCGCCCTGGCCCTGGTCATCGGTTCCCTGACGGTGATCGTGGTCTCGGCCATGTTCCTGGTGAGCATATACCAGCCCCACAGCCAACTGGGCCCGCACCACCAGGACGTGCTCACCATGCTCTTTGAGGCGGTGAGCGCCTTTTGCACGGTGGGGCTCAGCCTGGGGGTGACCCCGCACCTGCCGGCCCTGGGCAAGATCATCTTGATCGGGCTGATGTTCCTAGGCCGCCTGGGCCCGCTCACCTTCATCTACGCCCTGACCCAGGAGGCGGTGGAGAGCCGGTACCAGTTGGCCCGCGAAAAGGTTCTACTCGGTTAGCACGCAACCCGGCCCCGGCGGCCGGTGCAGGATATGGGGAGGTAGTGATGAACATCGCGATTATCGGCCTGGGCAATTTTGGCAGCAACCTGGCGCGCAGCCTCTTCGACCTGGGACACCAGCTCACGGTGCTGGATATCAAAGATACCCTGGTGGCCCGCCACCAGGACTTCAGTGACCAGGCGGTGACCGCCGACGCCACCGACCGGGCGGTGCTCGACGAGCTGGGGTTGCAGTTGATGGACGCGGCGGTGGTGTGCATCGGCGATCCCATGGGGGCCAGCATCCTGGCCACCTTGCACCTGCGGGACATGGGCGTGAAAAACCTGGTGGCCAAGGCGGTGAGCCCGGAGCACGAGCGGGTGCTCAAGCGGGTGGGGGCCAGCAAGGTGATCTTCCCCGAGCGCGAGGCGGCCCAGAGCTTGGCCGTCTCCATGTCCGACCCCAACCTCCTGGAATACCTGCCCTTAGGCAACGAGTTTTCGGTGATGGAGCTGGCCCCCACCAGCGAGCAGATCGGCAAGACGCTCAAGGAGCTGGACCTGCGCCGCAAGTACGGGGTGAACGTCATCGCCATCCGGGAGCTGGTGCCCAAGCGCACCCACCTCATCCTGGAGCCCGACTACCTGATCAAGGACTCCGACGTGCTGGTGGTGCTGGGCCGGCGCGACAACCTGGAGAAACTCACCGGCAAGTAGTCCCGGCCGGTCAGCGCAGGGGCAGGGTGAGCACGGTGCGGCCGCGCGCCCCGGTGATGAGCATGCGCACCTGCCGGTCCGTGGGCTTGATGAAGCTACGTCCCTTGATGGTGCGTTTATAGCGCAGGATGTAGAGCCGGTCCCACAGACCCCAGAAGGGATAGAGGGTCTGGTTCAGGGCGCTGCGCCGCTTGATGCGGCGGCGGTCCACCGGCAGTTGCCGCTGCCCCTCTTGGTTCACCAGGAACACCAGCCAGTCCGGGTGCAAGCCGGCCAGGTTGTTGCTTTTGCGGTCTGGCACGTAAAAGCTCAGCACCACCTCGCAGTAACGCTCCTGGATTTTTTGTTCCTCCGCCAGGAGCCGGCGCACCTGCTCCGGGGTCATGGCCTTGGCCTTGGCCATCATGGCCACCCGGGCTCGCCGTACCTTGCTGTTGAGCGGCAAGGCGGTGCAGAGCATCTCGGTACCCAGGTTGCGGTAGATGCGCCCTTTGACTAAGTAGGGCTTGATCAGTTCCTGGTATTGGGCGCTCTCGTCGATCACCGCGTCGCCTATGCCCAGGTCGCTTTTCACCTGCTGCACCGCGCCGCAGCCGGCGGCCAGGGCCATCCCCAGGGCCAAGAGCCAAGGTCCTATCCAGCGTTGCCAGAGCATCGCGTTAATCCCCCTTGAATACGTGGTCAAATATATAGTCCAGGTTGTCCAGATGGCTGCGCGGGTCAAACAGGGCCTGCAGGACCTCGGGGTTGAGCACCGCGCTTATCTCGCTATCGGCGGCCAGGCGGTCGTGGAAGCTACCGCCCTGGCGCCAGGTTTCCATGGCGTGTTTTTGCACCAGGCGGTAGGCGTCCTCGCGGCTCATGCCGGCTTGGGTGAGGGCCAAGAGCACCTGTTGGGAGTGGATGAGCCCGCCGGTGAGGTTGAGGTTCTTCAGCATGTTTTCGGGGTATACCGTGAGGCGCTCGATCATGGAGGCCATGCGGTGCAGGCTGTAGTGGGCCAGGATGTTGGCGTCCGGCCCGATGGTGCGCTCCACCGAGGAATGGCTGATGTCGCGCTCGTGCCACAGGGCCATGTTCTCCAGGGCGGCCATGGCGTAGGAGCGCAACAGGCGCGCCTGGCCGCTTAAGTTTTCGCTGCCGATGGGGTTGCGCTTGTGGGGCATGGCCGAGGAGCCCTTCTGGCCCTTGCTGAAGGCCTCCTCGGCCTCCAGCACTTCGGTGCGCTGCAGGTGGCGAATCTCTACCGCCAGGCGTTCGATGGCCCCGCCGATGATGGCCAGGGTGCAGAAGTACTCCGAGTAGCCGTCGCGGGCCACCACCTGGGTGGAGGCCACCGCCGGCTCCAGGCCCAGCTCCTCCATGACCATGGTCTCCAGCTCGGGCGGCAGGTGGGCGTAGGTGCCCATGGCCCCGCTGATCTTACCCCGGCTGACGGCCTGCTTAGCCCGCAGCAAGCGGTCGCGGTCGCGGGCCAACTCGGCGTAGAACCCGGCCAGCTTGAGCCCGAAGGTGATGGGCTCGCCGTGGATGCCGTGGCTGCGCCCTATCTGCAGGGTGTGCTTGTGCTCCTGGGCCCGCTGGGCCAAGGCGGCCAGCAGGCGGTCCAGGGCGGCCAGGATGAGCTCGGCCGAGTCGCGCAGCAAAAGGGCGTAGGCGGTGTCGAGCACATCGGAGCTGGTGAGCCCCAGGTGGATGTAGCGACTGGCCGGGCCCACGTATTCGGCCACGTTGGTGAGAAAGGCGATTACGTCGTGCTTGGTCTCTTGTTCGATCTCCAGGATGCGCGGGACCGAGAAGTCGGCCTTGGCCTCGATCTCGGCCAAGTCGGCGGCCGGGATGCGTCCCAGCCGGGCCCAGGCCCGGCAGGCGGCCAGCTCGACCTTGAGCCAGGCCTGGTAGCGGGCCTGGTCGGTCCAGATGCGCCCCATTTCTTCCAGGGTATAACGTGCGATCATCAGGTTGCACTCCGCGCGGTTGTTTGCCAGCAGACCCCGGCGGGGTCCGGCTCCAATCCTACCAGGAGCCCCGAAAGGCAGTCCACGGCTTTTTACCGCATCCTTTGCACTTGCGCCGCCCAGTGGCAGGTTCTAAGATAATTACCATTTGATAAACCATGGTGGATGGCCAGGGCTCCGGTGAGGGGTCCGGTCCACGGCTCCAAGGAGAACTGTCATGAAGATCAAGCGATTGGCGCACATCGGCATAGCGGTCAAAGACGTCGACGAAGTGGCCAAGGTATATACGGAATACCTGCCGCTCGGTTTAGATTCCAGAGACACCGTGGGCGAGCTGCTCACCGGCTTCATCCCCGTCGGCGACACCTCGATAGAGCTGGTGATGAGCACCACCGAGGACGGGGTGATGTCCAAGTATATCGCCAAAAAGGGCGAGGGCGTGCACCATATCGCCTTTGAGGTGGAAGACGTGGCCGCGGCCATGGCCGAGCTCAAGGCCAAGGGCGTGCCGCTCACCTCCGACGAGCCCCGTCCCGGGGCCCACGGGGCCAAGGTGGCCTTCCTGCATCCCAAGGCCACCCACGGGGTGCTCATAGAACTTTGCGAATATCCCGAGAAGCATTAACTTAGTAGGGTAACGCCCGGTTAATGACCCTTCTCAGGTGCCCGGCCCCGGCCAAGGGCCGCCGGCCGGCGGGAGAAACATAGATGTGGGAATACAACGAAAAGGTTAAGAAATACTTCACCGATCCGCCCAACGTGGGCCGGGTGGAGGACGCCGACGGCGTGGGTGAGGCTGGTTCCCTGGCCTGCGGCGACGCCCTCACCCTGAGCTTCAAGCTCGACGACGACGGCAAGATCGCCGACGCCCGGTTCCAGACCTTTGGCTGCGCCAGCGCCATCGCCTCCTCTGCGGCGCTCACCGAGATGCTCAAGGGCAAGAGCGTGGAAGAGGCCGAAAAGCTCACCAACAAGGACATCGCCGAGTTCCTGGGCGGACTGCCCCAGGAAAAGATGCACTGCTCGGTGATGGGTGAACAGGCCCTGCAGGCGGCCATCCGCAACTACCGCGGCCAGGAGCCCCTGCCCCAGGAAGAGGGCGAGGTGGTCTGCCAGTGCTTCGGGGTCACCGACCAGGAGATACGGCGGGTGGCCCTGGAAAACAACCTGCACACCCGCGAGGAGATAACCAACTACACCAAGGCCGGCGGCGGCTGCGAGAGCTGCCACGGGGCCATTGAGGATATCCTGGCCGAGCTCTGGGAGACCGAGGGCGCCGGCCAGGCCCCCCAGGTGTCGATCCCTTCGGCCCGTCCCAAGAAGCTCACCAACATCCAGAAGATGAAGCTCATCGAGGAGACCCTGGAACGCGAGGTGCGGCCGGCGCTCAAGGCCGACGGCGGCGACATCGAGTTCATCGATCTCGAAGGTGATAAGGTCATGGTGTCGTTGCGCGGCACCTGCAGCTCCTGCGCGGCCAGCCAGGCCACCCTGGGGCAATTCGTACAGGCCAAGCTGCGGGAGTTCGTCAGCGAGGACCTGGTGGTCCAGGAGGTGAAGCCGTGAGCCAGCGTATCGTGTATCTGGATAACAACGCCACCACCCAGGTGGCTCCCGAGGTGGTGGCGGCCATGATGCCCTTTTTCGGCAACCTCTATGGCAACCCCAGCTCCATGCATACCTTCGGCGGCCAGGTGGGGGCCCACCTGCGCGAGGCCCGGGCCAAGGTGGCCGCCCTGCTGGGGGCCGACCCCGGCGAGATAATCTTCACCTCCTGCGGCACCGAGAGCGACAACACCGCCATCATCAGCGCCCTCAAGAGCCAGCCGGGCAAGCGCCACGTGGTCACCACCCGGGTGGAGCACCCGGCGGTGCTTAGCCTGGGCCAGGACCTGGAGCGCCAGGGCTACGAGGTGACCTTCCTGCCGGTGGACCGCCAGGGCAACCTGGACCTGGACCAGGCGGCCGAAGCCATCCGCGAGGACACCGCGGTGGTGAGCGTCATGTGGGCCAACAACGAGACCGGGGTGGTCTTCCCGGTGGCCGAGCTGGCCGAGCTGGCCAAGGCCAAGGGAGCCCTGTTCCACACCGACGCGGTGCAGGCGGTGGGCAAGATCCCCATCAACCTCCGGGAGACCTCCATCGATATGCTCTCCCTCAGCGGGCACAAGCTGCACGCGCCCAAGGGCGTGGGAGTGCTCTACGTGCGCAAGGGAACCCCCTTTGTGCCCTACATCATAGGTGGCCACCAGGAGCACGGCCGCCGGGCCGGCACCGAGAACGTGCCCTATATCGTGGGCATCGGGGTGGCCGCCGAGCTGGCCATGGCCAACCTGGAGGACGAGAACACCCGGGTCAGGGCCCTGCGCGACCGGCTGGAGGATGGGCTGCTCAAGATGCCGGCCACCATGGTCAACGGCGACCGGGAGCGCCGTCTGCCCAACACCTCGTCCATCAGCTTCGAATACGTGGAGGGTGAATCCATCCTGTTGGGACTCTCGGACCTGGGCATCTGCGCCAGCAGCGGCTCGGCCTGCACCTCCGGCTCCCTGGAGCCCAGCCACGTGCTGCGGGCCATGGGCGTGCCCTTCACCGCGGCCCACGGCTCTATCCGCTTTAGCTTCAGCATCTACAACACCGACGAAGACGTGGACCTGGTGCTGGACAACATGGCCCCTATCATCGAGCGGCTGCGCGAGATATCACCGTTTTGGGCCAAGGCCCAGGAGGCCCAGGCCGGCGGCGCGGGGTCATAGGTCAGGCGGCGGGACCGGGCCCCCCGGGGCAGCCGGCGCCGCCCATCGTAAATATGTCGGCGGCAGATGGACTCAGCCACCATCGGCCGCCGGCTGGTTTTATGCGGGAGCGGGCCGGGGCCGGCCAACGGGGCCGCCCGGCCAAAACCGCAGCAGGGAGAGCGTAGTATGAAGACCGCGGTGGTGGTGATCGACATGGTCAAGGACAGCCTGGAGCTGAGCCCCCATCCCCACTTGGCCGAGCGGGCCCGGGCGGTGGTGCCGGCCATCAACCGACTAAACGCCGAGGCGCGCCGCCGCGGCTGGCCGGTGATCTTTAGCACCGATAGCTTTCTGCCCGGCGACCCCCTGTTCCGCGGGCGCATGAAGGAGCATTCCCTGCGCGGCACCGAGGGGGCCGAGGTCACCGGCCTGCTGGACTTCGAACCCGGTGATGTCTGGCTGCCCAAGCGCCGCATGAGCGCCTTTTTCAAGACCGATCTGGACCAGAGCCTGCGTTTGTGGGAGGTCCAGCGGGTGGCGGTCTGCGGGGTGATGACCCCCTACTGCGTGCTCACCACCGCCCTGGACGCGGTGTGCCACGACTTCTTCGCGGTGATGGTGGAAGACGCCTGCAACGCGCCCCGCGACGAGATGCACACCGGCTGCCTGGACCTCTACCGCAAGAGCCCCCTGCGCCCCATCCTCACGGTGCAGAACGTGGACCAGCTCCTGGCCGAGTAGCCGCGCCCGGCCCCGGCGCCGGGCGTTTTTTCTCCCCCAACATCCGGCCCCCGGCGAGCTCACACCAGGCTCACCGGGTCCACGTCGATGACCAGGCGCACCCCCGCCGGCATGGTTCCCAGGCGGTGGGTGGCCAGGCGCAGCACGGCCGCGGCTTGGCTGTGGCTGGGGGACTTGATCAGCAGCAGGAAGCGGTAGC
>JAMOVV010000102.1 GCA_027067385.1 Desulfarculaceae bacterium | reverse complement strand
CGGGTAAGGGCACCCGCATGAAGTCGGACCTGCCCAAGGTGCTGCATGCGGTAGCGGGGCGACCCTTGCTACAGCACGTGGTAGACCTTGCCCGCGACCTGCACCCCGCCCGCGTGGTGGTGGTGGTGGGCCATCAGGCCGAGCGCGTGCGCCGGGCCATGGCCCATGAGCCGGACCTGCGCTTCGCCTTGCAAGAGCCCCAGCTCGGCACCGGTCACGCGGTGGCCTGCGCCTTGCCGGAGCTGGAGGATTTTGCCGGGCCGGTGGTGATCCTATCGGGCGACGTACCGGGGCTGCGCACGACAACCCTGCGTAATTTATTGCAAAGCCACCTGCAACACGGTGATGCGCTCACGGTACTGGGCATGGAGCTGGACGACCCCGGTGCCTACGGCCGTCTCATCACGGACGCCGGGGGGCGGCTGCTGCGCATCGTGGAGTACCGCGACGCCGGTGCCGAGGAACGGGCGGTCCGCCTGGTGAATGCGGGGGTCTACGTGGCCCAGGCCGGGGCCCTGCGAGACCACCTGCCCCAGCTTTCCAACCAAAATAATCAGCAAGAATACTACCTTACCGATCTGGTCCAGCTCATGGCCCAGGATGGCCTGCGGGTGGGCTATGCCTTGTGCCCCGATCCGCGGGAGGTGGCGGGGGTGAACTCGCCCCAGGAGCTGGCCCAGGTGGAGGCCTACCTGGCCTCTCGGCCCCCGGCCTGACCCACCTGTTTTTGGCTCGATGATTGCTTGTGGTAGTATGCGATGGGGCCGACCGGCGCCGGCCGGGGGCCGTGGTGGATGGTATGCGGATATGGCCTTGGTATTACTGTCCTTTACCGCTAAAGGCCAGCGGAGCGCCGCCGGCGGGCCTCCGTAGCTGGGCACGGGGTGTGGGTTTTGGCACACACCCAGAGGGCTGACACGAACCCAGGGGAACGATCGACAACATGTGCGGCATCATAGGTTACACGGGCCAACAGGAGGTGGTGGAGGTCATCATGGACGGCCTGCGCCGCCTGGAATATCGCGGCTACGACTCGGCCGGCCTGGCGGTGATCACCGACCAGGGCTTTGCGGTGTGCCGGGCCGAGGGCAAGCTCATCAATCTGGAACGCAAGCTGCGCCAGCATCCCATCCAGGGGCACCACGGCATGGGGCACACCCGCTGGGCCACCCACGGCCGTCCCAGCGAAACCAACGCCCATCCCCACCTGGCGGGCGACGTGGCCCTGGTGCACAACGGCATTATCGAGAACTATCTGGAATTGAAGGAGGAACTGGCCGCAGCCGGACACAGGTTCAGTTCCGAGACCGATACCGAGATCGTGGCGCATCTGGTGGAGAGTTACCTGAACCAGGGCCTGGAGCTGCCCCAGGCGGTGCGCCGGGCCCTGTCGCGCATCCGGGGATCGTACGCGCTGGTGGTGCTGGACCGCCGGCGGCCGGGGCTCATGGTGGGGGCGCGCAAGGACTCGCCCCTGGTGCTGGGCCTGGGGGAGGAGGGCGAGTTCTTCCTGGCCTCGGACGTGCCGGCCTTCCTCTCCCACACCAACCGGGTGGTCTTTCTGCGCGACGGCGACGTGGTGGTGATACAAGACGGCGCCTTCCGGGTCACCGACCTGGAGGGCAACCCCCAGGAGCGCCGCGAGCAGACCATCTCCTGGTCGCCGGCCATGGCCGAAAAAGCGGGCTACACCCACTTCATGCAAAAGGAGATCTTCGAGCAGCCCCGCGCCCTGGTGGACACCCTGAGCGGCCGGGCCAAGGCCGGCCAGAGCGACCTTTTCCTCCCCGACCTGGGGTTCTCGGACCAGGAGCTGGCGGGGTTCTCGCGGGTGGTGCTCCTGGCCTGCGGCACCAGCTACCACGCCGCCTTGGTGGGCAAGTTATGGCTGGAGCGACTGGCCCGGGTGCCGGCCGAGGTGGACCTGGGCTCGGAGTTCCGCTACCGCGACCCCCTGGTGGGTCCGGGCGATCTGGTGGTGGCCATCAGCCAGTCCGGCGAGACCGCCGACACCCTGGCCGCGGTGAAAGAGGCCGCGGGCAAGGGCGCCCAGGCCCTGGCCATCTGCAACGTGGTGGGATCCTCGCTCACCCGCCAGTGCCGCGGGGTGCTCTACACCCACGCCGGCCCAGAGATCGGGGTGGCCTCCACCAAGGC
>JAMOVV010000101.1 GCA_027067385.1 Desulfarculaceae bacterium | reverse complement strand
CGTGGTACTCGCTGGCGTTTTGCCACAGTTCGGGGTCGTCGGTGATGAGCATGCCGCCCTCGCCGGTGGTGAGGGTCTTCACCGGGTCGAAGCTGAAGGTGCCCACCGCCCCGAAGGTGCCCAGGTGGCGGCCCTTCAGGGTGCAGCCCGCGGCCTGGGCGGTGTCCTCCAGCACCGGGATGCCGTGCTGGTCGGCCACCGCCATGATCTCCTCTATGCGGGCCTGGGCTCCCATCATGTGCACCGGGATGATGCAGCGGGTGCGCGGGGTGATGCGCGCCTTGAGGTCTTCCGGGGCCATGCACAGGCTGTCGTCGATCTCGCAGAAGACCGGCACCGCGCCGATGTCGAAGACCGCCTCCCAGGTGGCCACGAAGGTGAACCCCGGTACGATCACTTCGTCGCCGGGGCCCACCCCCAGGGCGGCCAGGGCCACCTTGAGCGCCGCACTGCCGCTGGTCACCGCCAGGGCGTGGCGCGCGCCGGTGTAGCGGGCGAACGCCTCCTCGAACTGTTTGACCCGCCAGGACTCACCCCGCTTTTCGGCGAACTCGTAGCGGAACAAGACCCCGGTGTCCATCACCTGGGCCACCGCGTCCTTTTCTTCCTGGCCCAACCACTCGAATCCGGGCATGGTTCGATGCTCCTTGCTTTAAGGCTACTCGTCCGCAAAGGCCGTGCGGTAGATGTTCTCCAAGTCCTCCACCGTGACCTTGCGGGGGTTGTTCTCGATGGGTCGGGCCACGGTCATGGCCTTTTCGGCCATGCGGGCGATCTCGGCCCGGGGCACCTCCAACTGGTCCAGGGTGTCGGGGATGCCCAGGTCCGAGCCCAGGGCCCAGACCTCCTCCAGGCAGGCCTCGGCCGCCTGGCGGGTGGTGGCGCCGGCGGGCAGCTCGCCCAGGGCGCGGCCCATCTCGGCGAAGAGCTCGGGACAGGCCATGAGGTTGAACTCCAGCACGTAGGGCAACAAGACCGCGTTGGCCTCGCCGTGGGGGATGTCGTAGAAGGCGCCCAGGGGATAGGCCATGGCGTGCACCGCCCCCACCCCGGACTGGGCCAGGGCCAGGCCGGCCAGGTACGAGCCCAGGAGCATGCCCTCGCGGGCCTTGAGGTTCTCGCCGTGGGCCGCCGCGGCCCGCAGGTTGCGCCCGATGAGCTCGATGGCCTTGATGGCGTGCATGCGGCTCAGGGCGTGGGCCTGGCGGCTGGTGTAGGCCTCCATGGCGTGGGTCAGGGCGTCCATGCCGGTGATGGCCGTGATGTAGGGCGGACAGCTCACCGTGAGCATGGGGTCCAGCATGGCGCTGGCCGGGTAGAGATGGCGGCCGTTGATGCCGCCCTTCATGCCGTCGCTGCGCCGGGTGAAGACCGCGGTGAAGGTCACCTCGCTGCCGGTGCCGGCGGTGGTGGGCAGGCAGATCACGGGAAGCCCCGGTTTCTTGACCAGCTCCAGGCCGATGTAGTCCGCGGCCTGGCCGCCGTTGGTGATGAGCACCCCGGTCGCCTTGGCCAAGTCCAGGGTGCTGCCCCCCCCGATGCCCACCACCACCTTGGCCTTCATCCCGCGCCCCAGCTCGGCGGCCTGGTCGGCCTCGGCCGGTTCGGGCTCGCGGGTGAGCTGGCTGAAGGTCTGGTATGCAAGGCCGGCCTGCTCCAGGCTCTCCAGGGCTGGCTGGGCCACGCCCAGCTCCAGGACCTGGGGGTCTATCACCACCAGTACCGGGCCGCCGCCCAAAAGCTCCACCTCCTGGGCCAGTTGGCCGGCCACCTCGCGCCCGAAGCTCACCCGGCGCACGCCTTCCACCGTGAATCGTTGCAACATGATGATTCCTTTATAGGACTTGGCTTGATAAGCGGTTTCGTCGTCTGGCCGCCCGCCGAAGCCGCGGCCGGCGGATTGATGGTAACATACCGCCTTGAAAAGTAAACCCCCGCCGCAGCCCCCCCCGTCCATGGGCCTTGTCTTCCCGGTCCGGCAATGCTAGCCTGCTGGACAGGGTTGGGTTTTTTCAGGCAAAGTTTGCCAAACCAGGCATCAGGAGGGCGAGGTGGAGCACCAGCGCTACGACGTGAAGGCCAACCAGACCAAGATCCAGACCCTGGGGCCGGCCAAGATCGACAACCCCATGACCAAGATCTCGGGGCCCTCCCAGGGGTTCGACCACTTCGTGGACGACAAGGAACG
>JAMOVV010000100.1 GCA_027067385.1 Desulfarculaceae bacterium | reverse complement strand
GACTTTTGGATCATGCGGTAGGCGTCGAGCGCGTCCTCAACCGGCAGGCCGAACTTGTTGCGGGCCAGGCCGGTGGTGATCTTGGGATGGGTGCGGGCGTCCACGTCGGGGTTCACCCGGATGGCCACCGGGGCCTTTCTGCCCAGGCGCCCGGCCACCTCCTCCAACACCTTGAGCTCCTCCAGGCTCTCCATGTTGAACATGAGGATGCCGGCTGTGAGCGCGTCTTGCATCTCGCGTTCGGTCTTGCCCACCCCGGAGTAGACGATCTTGTCCGCCGGCACCCCGGCGGCCAGGGCGCGGTGCAGCTCGCCGCCGCTCACGATGTCGGCCCCTCCGCCCAGGGAGGCGAAAAGGGCCATGACCGCACGGTTGGTGTTGGCCTTCACTGCGTAGCACACCAGGTGGTCCACCCCGGCGAAGGCCTCCTCGAAGGCCCGGAAGTGGCGGGTGAGGGTGGCCTGGGAATAGACGTAGGTGGGGGTGCCCACCTCCTCGGCGATGGTGTCAAGGGGCACGTCTTCGGCGAACAGCCTTCCATCACGGTAATTGAAGTGGTGCATATCGGCGCGTCCCTGTCTTGGTGTCGTCAGTCCACGATGGGCTTCAGCTCCAGCACCTGGCTGGGCTTGCTCTGGTTGCCGGCCTCATCCACCGCCACCACGCGGTAGTAGTGGACCTTCTTGGGATCGGCGCCCTGGTCCATGAAGACGTTCTCCACCACCAGCTCGGGGGAGACCCGGCGCCAGGGGCCGTTTTTCTTCTCAGCCCGGTAGATGATGTAGCCCGCGGTGTCCTGGTCCGGGCTGGGGGTGAAGCGCAGGAAGACGCCCGAGGGCTGGGTCATGGCCATGAGGTCCGTGGGCGGCGCCGGTGGGGTCTGGTCCTTGGCCGCCACCTCCAGGGCGGGTCCGTAGTCGCCGTAGACCAGCCTGCCACCCACCCGGCTCACCGAGGCCACCCGGTAGGTATAGGTCTGGCCGTTGACCACGCTGCGGTCGATCAGGGCCGGCTCGCGCAGGGGTCGCTGGTTCAGGCGGCGCTCGCCATCGGGGCCCTTGCGCCAAACCACCCAGCCGGCCAGGCCGTCGGCGTCGTCCGGCGCCACCTTGCCGCCCTGCCAGCTCAGCTTGATCACGGTGTCACCGGGCTCGGCCTTGAGGCCCGCAGGCGGCGGCGGAGGCGTCACCCGCGGGGCGCGGGCCAGGCCCGAGGGCCGTCCCACCCGTCCGGCGGCATCCACCAGCACCACCTGGTAGACCGCCTCCTTGCCCAAGGGGGCCTTGCGGTCCAGGTAGGTGAAGCGGCCGCCCTCCATGAGCTTGGACGCCTGGCCCGTCAGGTCGAAGCGGTGGAAACGATGCAGCCGCGGCGGGCAGGGCGGGCAGGCGGGATCGCCGGTAAGCGGCAGGTAGGCGTAGTAGAGCCGCACCTGGGTGATGCGCCGGCGGGGCTTGTCGGCCCGGGGGACCGAGAAGCTCACCTCCACGCCGTCGGCACGGGGGATGGCGCGCAGGTCCCGTACCGGCCGCGGCGCGATCTCGCTGGATGCCAGCGGCGGGGTCTTGACCCCGCAGCCCACCATGAGCAACAGGGCCGCCAGTATACCTATCGCGATGGTCAATCTTCCGGCCATAAGCGTTTCCTCGCCTCCTTCAGAGCCGCCTCCAGGTTGGCCTGGGCGGTGCCGCCGGGGCTGGTGCGGCGGTTTACGGCGTTACGCGGGTCCAGTACCTGGTACAGGTCTTCTTTTATCACAGATGACAGCCCTTGGTACTCCTCCAAGCTGAGATCCCTGAGCCCCCGGCCGGTGGACTCGGCCAGGCGCACCGCCCGGCCCGCGATCTCGTGGGCCTGGCGAAAGGGCACGCCCTTGGCGGCCAGGTAGTCGGCCAGCTCGGTGGCCTCCAAGAAGCCGCCCGCCACCGCGGCCTCCATGCGCTCGGCGTGCACCGTGAGGCTCTCCAGGAGCGGCGCCAGCACCAGCAGGGAGGTGAGCACGGTGTCGAAGGCGTCGAAGACCGGCTCCTTGTCTTCCTGCAGGTCCTTGTTGTAGGCCAGGGGCAGCCCCTTGAGCACCGTGAGCAGGCTTACCAGGTCCCCCACCACCCGTCCGGTCTTGGCCCGGATGAGCTCGGCGGCGTCGGGGTTCTTTTTCTGAGGCATGATGGAACTGCCGGTGGCGAAGGC
>JAMOVV010000099.1 GCA_027067385.1 Desulfarculaceae bacterium | reverse complement strand
CGGTTCCCCGGCTCTGGCTCCCGGTGCTCGTCCCGGCCGCGGTGCTGGTCTGCGCCCTGGGGCTGCTGGGCCTGGGTCTGCGCCTGATCTTGGCCTGGGACACCTACTTGTTTGTCGCCGTCCTCATTCCGGCGCTGTGGTGGCTGGGCCGGGGCCTAAGGCGGGTGGTGGCTTTTCGCCGGCCCCTGCCGGCGGCCATGGCCTTGGCCTTGATGGTCGTTTTGGTGGTAGGGCTGCCCATGGTGCTGCCCAGCCCGCCGGACAAGGCGCCCTTTGATCCGACCCCGCTGCGGTGCCTGCAAAAGATCCGGCCACAAATCATTTTTGTGGGCAGCTCCATCTGCGACTCACGGGTGGACCCCAAACTGCTCGGCGAATTGCTCAGCGGCCAGCGGGTATACACCCTCTGGAGCCCGGCCACCGGTAGCGCCGCGTGGTACCTTATATTCAAAAACTACATCGTGGCCTCGCGGATCAGGCCGCGGGTGGTGGTGTTTGTTTTCTACGGGGTGCAGTTCACCTGGCCCTTTCGCAGCGGTGAGGACATACGGCGGCGCTACGAAACGCTCACCCCGCGCCGACACGGCCTTGATCCCGAGTTCCAGCGCATCATGTTCGGCGATCTCTCACTCAAGCAGCGGGTGGCCGCCTGGATTCCCCGGATATGGCCCCTGGCCAATTATTCCTACCCCTACCGCCTGGCCCTGGGTGAGGTCCTGGTGCGCCTGGCCGGCGCGCCCGTGGTCGAGGGTTGGCGGGAGCCGGCCCGGCGGCTGCGCAAATTCAACCAAATGGTGCGGTACCGTTTTATCAAACACTACAGACCCGAGGTGCGCTACGTGCAGCAGCACCCCCGGGCCATTGACTACAGCTTTGCGCGGATGGTGGATAAATCCTTCTTGCCCTATTTCATCCGCCTGGCCCAAGAGCAGAACATCAGGCTGATCTTCATCCGCAGCAAGCGCAAATGCTACGCCCAGGGCACGCCCCAGCCGCCGGCCCTGCGGCGCTACTTCCAGCAATTCCGGGCCTACGTGGAGGCCCGCGGTTGCCGTTTCTACGACTTCAGCCGCGACCCGGCCATCACCCTTGATATGTACGGCTCCGGCGAGCACATGGACTACGGCGCCGGCCGGCGCAAGTGGACCGAGATTTTCTATAAACGCGTGGGGCACTGGCTGAAATGATCTTCAACAGCTTGGACTACATCGCCTTCTTGGTCCTGGTGCTGGTCTGCCATTGGGCCTTGCCCCGCCACCGTTGGCGCAACCTGTTTCTCCTGGTGGCCAGCTACTTCTTCTATTGCTACGTCCACCTGTGGTTCCTGCTGCTCATCCTGTTCACCACCACGGCGAACTACTTGTGCGGCCTGGGTATCACGCGCCTGCCCCAGCGCAAGAAGACCGTACTGCTGTTGGGCATCACCCTGAGCCTGGGGCTGTTGGGGGTCTACAAGTACTTCAACTTCTTTGTGGACAACCTGGCGGCCGTGCTGGAGCTGGCCGGCTTGCCCACCTTCAAGACCACCCTGTCGGTGATGCTGCCGGTGGGCATATCTTTCTATACCTTCCAGGCCATGGGTTACAGCATCGACGTCTACCGCGGCCAGCTCGAGGCCCGCCGCGATTTCCTGGACTTCGCCCTGTTTGTATCGTTTTTTCCCCAACTGGTGGCCGGGCCCATCGAGCGGGCCGGAAACCTGCTGCCCCAGGTGGAAAAAGAGCGCCGCTTCAGTCTGGAGGCGGCCCGCAGCGGGGTGCTGTTGCTGCTTTGGGGGTTTTTCAAAAAGCTGGTGATCGCCGACAACGTGGCCCAGATCGCCGACCGTATCTTCGCCCTGGACAACGCCGGCTTCTACCTGCTGTGGACCGGCGCCTTTGCCTTTTCCATCCAGATACTGGCCGACTTCTGGGCCTACACCGACATCGCCCGGGGCAGCGCCCGTTTGTTGGGCTTTGAACTGGTGCGCAACTTCGATCACCCTTACCTGTCACGTTCGCCGGCCGACTTTTGGCGGCGCTGGCACATGTCGCTGTCCTACTGGTTCCGGGACTACGTCTACATCCCCCTGGGCGGCAGCCGGGTGGGGCCCTGGCGGGGGGCGTTTAACATCATGATCACCTTCCTGCTCTCGGGCCTGTGGCACGGGGCCAGTTGGAACTTTGTGATCTGGGGCGGCTACCACGGATTGCTGGTACTGGGCGAGCGCATGCTGCGACGCCTGATTCCGGCCGGGCACCGCCCCATCCCCTGGCTCCTGCCCCTAAAGGTGCTTGGCACCTACGCCCTGGTCACCGTGGGCTGGATGATGTTCCGCGAAACCGACCTGCACTGGCTGCTTAAGCTGTTGAGCCTGTCACCCGGCCAGTACACACCCCTGGACGTCTCGGTGGCCGCCTACCTGCTGGGGCTCGTCTTCCTCTACTCCCTGCCCCTGTGGCTGCACGCCGCCTACGACCACTTTGCCGGCGACGCCGGTGGCGACCAGGCCACCATGGCCTGGCCCCGCGCCCTGGCCCAGGCCGTGGTCGGTGGCCTGTTGCTGCTGGGTATCCTCATCCTGCGCAGCCCGGAGAGCTCTACCTTCATTTATTTCCAGTTTTAGATCGCGCCGGTTCTGCGGCGTTCCGGCCAAAGAAAAGGCCGCCCCGCTGGTGCGGGGCGGCCGCCGTCGGAAGGACGATTCGTGCTTAAGCAGCCAAAGCGGCCTTGTATCCCAGGTCAAAGGCCTTGATATTCGAGGGCACGAACCGCTTCTTGGTGTTTTGGCGAATCATTTTCTTGATGGACTTCACCGGCACCGCCAGCTCGCCGGTGGCGAACAGGGCTCCCAGCATCACCATGTTGAGGCTCAGGGGGTTTTCGGCCTGCTCGGCCAGATCCTGGCCGTCAAAGGCGATGAGCTTACCCACCTTGCGGCCTACCACTTTCAGGGCCTCGGTGGTGTCGGGGTACGGGGCCGCCCCGATGGCCACGGTGAAGGGCGGCAAGGGACGGGTGTTGGTCAACACCAGGGTGTCCCGGTTGGCCTTGTTTAAGATACGCATGGTCTCCACCGGCTCGAAGCTGACGATGATGTCGGCCTCGCCGTCGGCCACCACCGGGCTGCGGGCGCCGCCGAGGATGATGGCGCTCTCCACCACGCCGCCGCGCTGGGCCATGCCGTGAATCTCGCTCACCACCACCGGTACGCCGGAGTCCAGGGCCGCCTGGCCCAACAGGTTGCTGGCCAAGAGGTTGCCCTGACCGCCCACCGCCACATTTACGATACGCATGGTCTTCATGGTGCCACCTCCTTAAGCCTTGGCCTTGACGGGTAGAATAGCGTTCTCCGGACAAATCTGGGCGCAGAGAGCGCAGCCGATACATTGCAACGGGTTGATCTGGGCCTTGCCCTGGTCATCCAGGAACATGGCCGGGCAGGCTACTTTCTGGATGCAGTCCAGGTGGCCCTTGCACTTGTTGGGGTTAACCGCAAAGGGGCGCTTGGTCTTGGGCGCCACCCGGCGGGCGTAGAGGGGACACAGCTCCTGGCTGATGATCACGCTCACGCCCTTGAAGTCCACCGCCTTTTGGATGGCGGCCATGGCCGAGCGGACCTTGAACGGCTTGATGGTGGTGACGTGCTGCACCCCCAGGCCGCGCACCACCTGCTCGATATCGATGTGGGTGGTGGGATCGCCCAGGGCCTCGGTATCCACCCCGGGGTTGGGCTGGTGGCCGGTCATGGCCGTGGTGCCGTTGTCCAGGATGACCAGGGTGAAGTCGTGGTTGTTGTGCACCGCGTTGACCAGGCCGGTGAGGCCGGAGTGGAAGAAGGTCGAGTCGCCGATGAAGCTCACCGTCTTTTTGCCGGTGGCAAAGGACAGGCCGCCGGAGCTGGAGACCGACGATCCCATGCAGATGAGGAAGTCGGCCATGGAGATCGGCGGCAGCAGCCCCAGGGTGTAGCAGCCGATGTCAGTGGGATGGATGGCATCGGGACCCACCACCTCTTTCACCGCGTAGAAGGTGGCCCGGTGGGGGCAGCCGGCGCAGAGGTTGGGCGGACGCCCCGGCAGATCGGGTATGCCCTTGAGGCTCACCGGCCTGGGCGCCTGCTGCTTGAGGCCGAAGTACTTGGCCATGACCTCGCGCACCATGCGGGGGTTGTATTCAAAGGCCCGGCTCAGGAACTTGGGACGCTCCACGTCCACCGACACCGGGGGGAATTTCCACATCTGCTTGCCGCCGATGTCGCACTTGGCGCCGCAGCGGTTGGCGATGGCGTTGACCGCCTCTTCCACGATGGGCTCGCCCTCTTCCACCACCAGGACCTTGTCCACGCTCTTTAGGAAGCGGGCGATCTTCTTTTCGGGCAGCGGCCAGGAGAAGCCCAGCTTCAGCACCTTGATCTTCTTCTTGGCCCCCAGGTCATCCACCGCGTCGAGCACGTAGTTGACGCTCACGCCGCTGGTGATCACCCCGAGCTTGCCGCTGCCGAAGATCTTGTTGAGATCGGATTTCTCGCTGATGGCCAGGGCCTGCTTCTGGGCCGCCAACAGCTTGAGGTGCAGGTTGCGGCTCACCGCCGGCACGGTGACGTACTGGAAGGGAGCCTTTTCAAACTTGCCCTGGGTCTTGGTCTTGGGCAGGCGCTGGAAGGGCACCGGCTCACGGGCGTGGTTGACCCGGGTGGTGGTGCGCATCAGCACCGGCAGGCCCAGCTCCTCGCTGAGGGAGAAGGCGTACTTGGTGACCTCTTTGAGCTCGGCCGGCCCCACCGGCTCCAGCAGGGGCAGGCCTGACAGGCGCGCGTAGTAGCGGTTGTCCTGCTCGTTCTGGCTGGAAAAGAGCGAGGGGTCGTCGGCGGTGAGGATCACCATGCCGGCGTTGACCCCCACGTAGGCCAGGGTCATCAGCGGGTCGGCGGCCACGTTGACCCCCACGTGCTTCATGGTGCACATGGTGCGCAGCCCGGCGACCGCGGCCCCGGCGGCGCACTCCAGGGCGACCTTCTCGTTGGTCGAATACTCGAAATAATACCTGGTGGCGCCGGGGTTCTGTTTGCGCAGGCGGTAAAAAGTATCGGGGACTTCCGACGAGGGGGTACCGGGGTAACAGGTGACGAACGCCACCCCCGCCTCCAAGGCGCCCCGTACTATGGCCTCGTTGCCCAGCAGCAACTGCTGCCTGCCTCCCGAGGTGGTCAAGAGCTTGTCCATATTTTGATCTCCACCCAATGGTTAGCGGTCCCCTACGGTGGAAAAGCAGCAGCCTCCCGCCTACACGGCTGCCCGTTGCGGGCGGCCAACCTCCGGGGCCCGTAGTTACAAATTAGCTACAAAGTGACTTAGACATATCCCCCGGCGGGTGTCAAGGATAAATCAACCGGACGCCGCCGCTGGGGGTGGATTTTTCAATCACCCGGCGACAATTGACTTTTAACGGCCACAAATGCTACCAAACAGCAGGGCCGGTCACCAAATGACCACCAGGCCGGTCAACGCGGGGAGGTAGCCATGAGCGGCCAATATTTCACCACCGTAATCCTCAACGACGGCCGGGACGTGGGCCTCAAGTGGCTGCAACCCGACGACTTGGAACTGGTGTTGCAATTCATCGACAGCCTGGACCGCGAGCAGCACGCCAATGTATCCCACGACCTGGTGGACCCCAAGGCGGTGCGGGCGGCCATGGCCCAACTGGGCGGGGCCAACCCCAAGATGCTGGGGGCCTTTGACCTGGACTCCGACCACGTGCTCAGCGCCTATGCCTTCTTCCGCCGCGGCGCCTACTCCAGCGCCCACCGGGCCAAGGTGCAAACCATCGTCCACCCCCACTACCGCGACCTGGGTATGGGATCTGCCCTGATGCGCTTCTTGAGCCAGACCGCCGATGAAATGCAGCTCATGCTGCTCCAGGTTGAAATACGCATGGACCAGCAGGAGCTCATCACCGCCTGCAAGCGCCTGGGCTTTGAACTCAAGGCCATCCTGGAGGACTTCCGGGTGGACCTCGACGGCAACCCCTATGATGTCATTATCCTGCTCAAACGGCTCAAGCGGCAAGGCGAAAAGGAGTTTCTGTACCGTTACTGACCCGCCGGCAAACCGGCCAGGCATCATCCCCTGCCAATCCCGCCGCCGCGGCCACCGGCCGCGGTGCGGCCAGGGCGCCGCCAGGCGGCCCAAGCCAGGGGCCCCACGGTCCCCGGGTGTGCGGTCAGGGCCTTTATGAAAAATTGCACAACGCGTAACGCGTTGATATTAAAAAATAATAAAGGCTATTTGCCGAGTTTGGTTGACTTGGGGGACATATCGCGTTAAAGTGCGGCGCACTTTGACCGACCCATTAATCTACTCCGTCTCAAGGTGGAGCCATGGCGCACATTTTGATCATTGACGACGACGAGGATTTTATCCTGGCCACCGAAGCGATCTTAAAGGCCGCCGGCCATTCCGTGGCCTCGGCCAACGACAGTAAAGAAGGCCTGGAAAAGGTAAAATCCGAAGACCCCGACCTCATTATTTTAGACATCATGATGGACTCGATTTACGAGGGGTTTTCGGTAACCACCACCCTGCGTGGCACGCCGGAATACATGGACTACCGTGACATCCCGGTGCTGATGGTCTCGGCGGTGAAGAAGATCACCGGCGAGCGTTTTGATATCCCCGAGCAGGCCCAGATCGCGGCCAGCGACGCCTTCTTGGATAAGCCCTTCTCCGCCGAAGAGTTGAATTCCAAGGTGAACCAACTCCTGGCGTCCTGAGAGAAGAGCGGCCATGGTGCTGCGCACAAAGCCTCGAGTGCTGGTCATCGACGATGACGAAGTGGCCCGCGAGTCGGCGGAAGTTCTGCTGACCCGCTGGGGCTACGAGGTGACCCTCGCCGTCAGCGGCGAGCAGGGGCTGGAATCCATCAAGGCCGACCCGCCGGACTTGGTACTGGTGGATTTGGCCATGCCCGGCATCAGCGGCCAGGAGGTGCTGGCCGCGGTGCAGGAATACGACCCGGCCATCATCTGCATCATGGTCACCGGCCACGCCACCCTGCAGGCGGCCATCGACGCCATGAAAAACGGGGCCTACGATTTCCTGCCCAAGCCCTTTTCGCCCGACGAGCTGCGGCGGGCGGTGGTGCGCGGCTTTGAGCACCGTTTCCTGGAGCTGGAGACCAAGGAGCTGCGCGAGGAAAAGGCCCGCATGGAGGCCAACTTCGTCACCATGGTCACCCACCAGATGCGCTCGCCGCTCTCGGCGGTGCGCCAGTTGATGGAGGTGGTGATCAACCAGAGCCTGGGTCCCATGGAAGAGGCCTACCGCGAGATAATCGAACGAGCGGTGGTGCGGCTCGACGATCTGTTGGGCACTATCAACGCCTGGTTGGCCATGAGCCGCATCGCCGAGAGCGGCGTGGCCGAGCGCAGGGAGCCGGTCACCCTGGCCTCGATCATCGACACCCTGGCCCAGCGCACCAAGCTCGACACCGACACCGCCGGCCAGAGCCTGGTGGTGGAAGACTTCGACCGCGACCAACTGGTCAAGGTAGACTCCGAAAGCCTTTTGGAGGCGCTCTACAACATCACCAGCAACGCGGTTAAGTACAACCGCCCCGGCGGCGAGGTACGCATAACCTGCCGCACCAGCCCGGGCTGGCTGGACCTGGCCATCAGCGACCAGGGTCCCGGCATACCCGAGGCGGAGCAGGATTATATTTTTGACGACTTTTTCCGGTCCAAGAGCCCGGAGCTTAAAAAGAAGCCCGGCACCGGCCTGGGGCTGTCCATCGCCCGGCGCGTGGTGCGCGCCCACGGCGGCGAGATACAGGTTAAATCCCAGCCGGCGGAGGGGACTACTTTTGTGATATCGATTCCCACAAGCTGAAGGATTTGTGATATTAACAGGTGTTTCTGCGGCGGGAGACCTCGCCGGCGGAAGCGACGTTTCCAGCTTGATACAACAGGCCGGCGACCTGGGAGCCAACGGCTGCCACACATGCGGGCCCGGTAGTCGGTTCCGGGCGCGGGTGGGGTCGAGCACGGCCACAAACATCGAAAGGTTCGCCCATGAGTTTCACGAGTTGCTTTAAGGGCATCAAACGCGCCCGCCCGCCGGAGCCGACAGGGCCGGTTGTCCTGAAACCGCCGGAGAAGGTTTTCCTGCCCCTGCGCCAACACCGAGGCCAAACCTGCGAGCCGGTGGTCGAGGTAGGCCAGGACGTGGCCATGGGGCAAGTGGTCGGCTCCTCCGACGAGTTTGAATCCGCCGCGGTGTTGGCCTCGGTTAGCGGACGGGTGGAAGGCCTGGTGGAGATGCCCGACCCTTCGGGCCAGCTCATCCCCACCTTGATCATCGCCAACGACGGCCAGGACACCTGGCAAGACCCGCCCCAGGCGGTGGTGACCAGCGCCGAGGAGGTGACCGCCAAGCGTCCCACCCGCCTGCTCAAACCCATCCGCCAGGCCGGGCTGGTGCGGGCGGCCATCCAGGGCCTGCCCCTGCACGTGGACCTGTCGCCGCCCATGGCCCCGCGTTCCTACCTGTTCATGACCGGCATGCCGGTCACCCGGCAGGTGGACACCCTGGTGGTCAAGGCAGTGGACCCTGACCCGCCGATTTGCCCCAACCACGCCTGCCTCAAGCTGGGCGGTCCCGAGCTGGAGATCGGCATCTTGGCCCTGGCCCGCATCGCCGGCGCCACGGAGGTGATCGTGGTCCACCCGGCCGGCGCCGAGCTGGGCGAGATGGCCGAGATGGCCAAGAACCATCTCTGGAACCTGTCGGCGGTTTCCCCCACCAAGTATCCCTTCACCACCGACAATCTCCTTATCCACCACCTCACCGGCCGCGAGGTCCCCACCCCTTACGGTGAACCCCGCGACGTGGGCGTGGTCATCGAGCCCTTGCAGACCGCCCTGGAAGTGGGGACCCTGCTGCTGGGCGGCCGGCCCAGCCTGGAGCGCGTCTTCAGTGTGGCCGGCGACGTGGCCAACCCCCAGACCTTCCGGGTGCGCCTGGGCACCCCGGTGAGCCAGGTGCTGGCCGCCGCCGGCGGTCCCACCGCCGGGGTGGCCAAGGCGGTGCTGGGCGGCCCCATGATGGGCTACGCCCACTACGACCTGGACACCCCGGTGACCAAGGAGACCGAGGGCCTGTTCATCCAGTGCGACAGCAACCTGGTCCATTACGAGGATCATCCCTGCATCCACTGCGGGCGCTGCGTACGGGCCTGCCCGGTGAACCTGATTCCCTCGGAGTTGGGCAAGCTCTGCGAGTTCAAGCATTTCGACAAGGCCATGGAAATGGACTTGTTCCATTGCATTGAGTGCGGGGTCTGCGCTTATGTCTGTCCGGCCCGGCGCCCCATGGTGCACCTGTTGCGCCACGGTAAAACCGAGCTCTTGGCCGGGAGGATGGAAGAATGAACCACAACCTTCTGACCGTATCGTCATCGCCGCACATCCTGGGCTCCATGACCGTGCGTTCCATGCACCTGGAGCTGATGGTGGCCCTCTTGCCCGCCCTGCTCACCGGCGTGTACTTCTTCGGCCTGCCGGCGGCGATCACCGTGGCCATCGCGGTGGTGGCGGCGGTGGCCGCCGAGTGGGCCGCCTGCAAGATCGCCAAGCTGCCCAACCGGATCGACGACCTGCACTCGCTCACCATGGGCCTGATGATGGGCCTGGTGCTGCCTCCCGGCGCGCCCTGGTGGCTGCCCCTGATCGGGTCGGTGCTGGCCGTGGTGCTGGGCAAGATGATCTTCGGCGGCCTGGGGGCCTATCCCATGAACCCGGTGATCATCGCCTGGGCCGCGCTGTCGATAAGCTGGCCCGAGCAGATGAACGCCTTCCTGGCCCCGGTGCCCATCGGCTCCGGCGGCGAGTGGGAGACGGCCACTACTTTCTTGATGGACTTGAAAGACGACGTCGGCCTGGTGATGGATCCCGAGCTGGGGCCCCTGTGGTGGGGCAACACCCCCGGGGCCATCGGGGCCACCGGGGCCTGGGCCCTCATCGTGGGCGGCCTGTACCTGGTGATCCGCGGCATCGTGCCCTGGCAGATTCCCCTGGGCACCCTGCTGGGCGCGGCGGCCATGGCCCTGTTGGCCTCCTACATCGACCCCGGCGTAATAGAGGTGGAGCTGGAGGGCTTTGCGGCCCACCTGGACGTGGTCTGGCTGCATCTGGGTACCGGGGGGCTGATGATCGCCGCCTTTTTCCTGGCCCCGGAGCCGGTGTCTTCGCCGGTCACCCCCTGGGGCATGATCATCTACGGCCTGGGCATCGGCCTGATGGCCGTGATCGTGCGCTTCTGGGGCACCATGGTCGACGGCGTCTTCTACGGCGTACTACTGATGAACGCGGTCACACCCCTGTTGGACCGCATCCGGCCGCGCGTGCTGGGAAAGGTGATGAGCAGTGCGTGACATTATCAATATGACAGTGGTGTTGACCGTCCTGTGCGCCCTGGCCGGTTTCGGCGTGGCCTGGGTCGACTCCATCACCCGCGGCCCCATCGAGACCGCCGCCCTGCAAAAAGTGGCCGGCGCCATCGACACGGTGCTGCCCAACAAGGACAACGACCCCATCGCCGACCGCATCAACGTACCGGTGGCCCCGGATCACCGGGGGCGGCCCCAGTCCCTCACGGTGTTTCCCGCCAAGAAGGACGGCAAGATAGTGGCCGTGGCCCTGCAGGCCTCCGCGGCCGGCTACGCCGGGCCCATCAACGTGTTGGTGGGCATAAACCTGGCCGACCAGAAGCTCACCGGTATTTTCATCGCCGAGCAGCAGGAAACCATCGCGGCGGCCCAGCAGGCCCTGAACCCGGCCACCAAGGAGGGCAAGGCCTTCGTGTCCCAGTTCGCCGGCAAGTCGCTTAAAAAGGCCCTGGCCAAGTCCGACATCAACGCCATCAGTGGAGCCACCTACTCCACCCGGGGCGTCTTGGCGGCCATCAACAAGGCCCGGTCTCTTTTCGTGAAGTACCGCGACCAAATAGTCAAGTAGGCAAGGAGCACCCATGTCTTCTTTAGCAAAAGAGTTTACCAAGGGGTTCTGGGACGTACTGCCCCCCTTCCGGCTGGTGCTGGGGCTGTGCCCAGTGCTGGCCGTGACCGCCACCGCCTTTGGCGGCTGGGGCATGGGGCTGGCCACCACCTTTGTGCTGGTCTGCTCCAACGTGCTGGTCTCGCTTCTACGCAAGGTGATCCCGGCCAAGGTCCGCATCGCGGCCTACATCGTCATCATCGCCACCTTTGTCACCATCGTGGACATGATGCTCAAGGCCTTTGTGCCGGACCTGCATAAAATGCTGGGCATCTTCATCCAGCTCATCGTGGTCAACTGTATCATCCTGGGCCGCGCCGAGGCCTTTGCCGGCAAACGGGGCCCGGTGGCCAGCTTTGCCGACGGCCTGGGCATCGGGCTAGGCTTCACCATCAGCCTCTTTGTCCTGGGCACCATACGGGAGATTCTGGGCTCGGGCACCTGGACCCTCTACAAGGGGCTGCTGAGCATCAACGTAATGGGTGACGCCTACCAGCCGTTCAAATTCATGGTGGCCGCGCCGGGCGCCTTCGTGGGCCTGGGAGTCATGCTGGCCATCATCACCCTGATCGGCATCAGGCTCGACCGGAAGAAGAGGAGGGCGCAGTAATGGGCGGACCCGAAAGCTTTGGCGCCTACCTGCTGTTCATCGTAGGCGCGGTACTGGTCAACAACATCCTGCTGGCCCAGTTCTTGGGCAACTGCCCCTTCCTGGGCGTCAGCCGGCGCATGGACACCGCCACCGGCATGGCCATGGCGGTCATCTTCGTCATCACCATGGCCGGCATGATCACCTACGTGGTGCAGTACTACCTGCTGGTGCCCCTGAACCTGGAGTACCTGCAAACCATCGCCTTCATCCTGGTCATCGCGGCCTTGGTGCAATTGGTGGAGATCGTCATGCAGAAGTCCCTGCCGGCCCTGTACCGGGCCCTGGGCATCTTCCTGCCCCTGATCACCACCAACTGCGCCGTGTTGGGCGTGGCCTTGATCAACATAAAGAAGGACCTGTACTTCTTTGACGCGCTGGTGTTCTCCTTTGCCTCGGCGGCGGGCTACGGTCTGGCCCTGGTGCTCTTCGCCGGCATCCGGGAACGCTTTGCGCTGGCCCGCATGCCCAAGGTGTTTGAAGGCACGGCCATCGGCCTGGTGACCGCCGGGTTCTTGGCCCTGGCCTTTAGGGGCTTCGCCGGCCTGGCCGGGTAGCGCGGCGCCCTGTAGCGCCGTTTAAGCGGATAACTTTCGCGGGGGCCAACGCCCCTGGAGGAGATTTATAGTAATGCTAATGGCAACTCTGGCCATCGGTGGCTTGGGCTTGGTATGCGCGGTGGGTCTTGGCGTGGCCGCCCGCATCTTCGCCATCGAGGTGGACCCGGTGGTGGAAGCGGTGGAAGAGGCCCTGCCCGGGGCCAACTGCGGCGGTTGCGGTTTTGCCGGCTGCTCCTCGGCGGCGGTGGCCATCGCTTCCGGCCGGGCGGCGGCCAACATCTGTGTAGGCGGCGGCCCGGAGGTCGCCGAGGCCATCGCCGAAGTACTCGGGGTGGCCGTGGAGTACCGCGAGCCCGAGGTCGCCCAGCCCGACTGCACCTACGGCACCGACCAGGCCGACCTGCGCTTCATCTATGACGGCGTGCAGGACTGCCGGGCGGCGGTGCTGCTATCGGGCGGCGCCAAGTACTGCGACGTGGGCTGCCTGGGTCTGGGCACCTGCGCAGCGGCCTGTCCCTTTGATGCCATCACCATGGGCGAGGACAAGCTGCCCAAGGTCGATCCCACCCTGTGCACCGGTTGCGGCACCTGCGAGCGGGTCTGCCCCAAGCACATCATCAAGCTCACCTCGGTGACCCGGCGCATCCTGAGCTTCAACACCCTGGGCGACTGCCTGGCCCCCTGCCAGGCCACCTGCCCGGCCCAGATCGACATCCCGGCCTACATCAAGGCTATCGGGGAAAGGCGCTACGAGGACGCGCTCACCATCATCAAGGAGCACAACCCGCTGCCCCTGGTCTGCGGCCGGGTTTGTCCCCATCCCTGCGAGGACACCTGTCGCCGCCGCCACACCGGCGACCCGGTGAACATCAACCACCTCAAACGTTTTGTCGCGGACTACGAGATGAACTCGGGCAAGCGCATCGAGCCTTTCTGCCTGCCCAAGAACGACCGCAAGGTGGCCATCGTGGGCGGCGGGCCGGCCGGTCTCACCGCGGCCTATTACCTGGCCCGGCTGGGATACGCCCCCACCATCTTCGAAGCCCAGCCCTACCTCGGTGGCATGCTGCGTTTCGGCATCCCGGAATACCGCCTGCCCAAGAAGATTCTGGACTGGGAGATTCAGGGCATCCTGGACCTGGGGGTGGAGGTGCGTCTCAACCGGGAGATGGGCAAAGACTTCACCCTGGAGCACCTGCGCCAGGAGGGCTTTGAAGCGGTCTTCCTGGGGGTGGGGGCCTGGGGCAGCCGCCGCCTGGGGGTGGACGGCGAGGACCTGCAAGGCACCCTGCCCGGCACCACCATGCTCATCGACCGGGGACTGCTCAAGGACACCCCGGTGGGCGACAAGGTAGTGGTTATCGGTGGCGGCAACACGGCCATCGACTGCGCTCGCACCAGTTGGCGGCTCGGCGCCGCCGAGGTGACGGTGCTCTACCGCCGCTCCCGGGCCGAGATGCCGGCCAACGACATCGAGGTGGAGGAGGCCGAGCACGAGGGCATCAAGTTCCACTTCCTGGCCGCGCCCACCCGGCTCATCGGCGAAAACGGCAAGCTCACCGGCATCGAGTTCATCCGCATGGAGCTGGGCGAACCCGACGCCTCGGGCCGCCGCCGGCCGGTGCCGGTGGAGGGCTCCGAGGAGATACTGCCGGTGGACAACGTCATCGCGGCCATCGGCCAGTTCCCCGAGCTGGACTTCCTCAAGACCGACGAGGAGGGCAAGCGCATCGAGCTCACCCGCTGGAACACCATCGATGCCAAGACCGGCTCCATGCAGACCAGCGTCATGGGCGTCTTCTCCGGCGGCGACGTGGTGAGCGGGGCGGCCACCGTGGTCCAGGCCATCGGGGCCGGCCGCAAGGCCGCCCGCGGCATCCACCTCTTCCTGAACCAGGAAGACCCCGAGCCGCCCGACAACTGGGTGAACGACCGCCTGGCCCTGCCCATGCTCGGCGACACCCCGGACGCCGCCCCGGCCGGGCCGCGGGCCCGGATGCCCGAGCTGGAAGTACCCCGGCGGGCCGGCAGCTTCGTGGAGGTGGAGCTGGGACTCAAGGAGGAACAGGCCCTGGCCGAGGCCCAACGCTGCCTGCAATGCGGCCTGTACTGTTATCGTCGTGAAACTCAAGCATCACAGCCGGCCGCGGCCGCGCAGCAAGGGGGTCGCTCATGAGCCCTTATCGTAAAACCGTGGATCGTCGCGCCTTTCTCAAGCTGGCCGGAGTAGCCACGGCCGGAGCGGCCCTGCCCCTGGTGTCGCCGGCCATCGGCCTGGCCCGCCTGGACAAGCGCCTGGTGGCGGCGCAGGAAACCCGTATGCTCATGGGCACCCTGGTGTCGGTGACCGTGCTGGACCCCTCGCCGACCCGCGCCCAGCAGGCCCTGGCCGACGCCTTTGCGCGCATGGCCTCGCTCACCCCGCTCTTTGACCGCCACAGCAGCTCCGGCGCGGTGTACCTACTCAACCGGGAAGGCCGCCTGGCCGACGCCCCGCCGCTGCTCAGCCGGCTGCTGGCCCTGTGCCAACGGGCCGGCGAGATCACCGGCGGCGCCTTTGACATTGGCGTGGCCCCGCTCATCGACCTCACCCGCCAGAGCTTTGCCGCCAGTGGCCGGCCGCCGGCCCGCGCCCAGCTGCAAAACGCCTTGCGCCGCCTGGGACGGGTGAACCTCTCCCAGGGCCGGGTGCGCCTGGTGGGCCAGGGCGCGGCCATCACCCTCGACGGGGTGGCCAAGGGGTTCATCGTGGACCAGGGCATGGAGGCGGTGCGCCGGGCCGGCGCCCGCCACGCCATGATCAACGCCGGCGGCGACCTGGCGGTGATGGGCCGTCCTGGGGCGGGACGCACCTGGCGCGTCGGCGTGGCCGATCCCCAACACCCCACCCGGGCCGGCCACACCCTGAGCCTGCGCAGCGGCGCCCTGGCCACCAGCGGCAACTACCAGGTCTTCTTCGACCGCCAGCGCCTGTATCACCACATCGTGGACCCGCACACCGGCCGCTCGCCGCGCAGCGACCTGTCGGCCTCGGTGCGCGCGCCCTCGGCCCTGTGGGCCGATGCCATGAGTACCGCCTGCTTTGTGATGAAACCGCGCCAGGCGGCTCGTTTCCTCAAATCCCGTCCCGAGCTGGAGGGCATGATCCTCACCCGGCACGGCCAGCGCTACCAGAGCCAGGGATTCGGCTAGGGCCGAGTTACCACCGAGCACACCACCCCGGCCCGCTGTTTAGTGGGCCGGGGTTTTTTTGTGGGGCCGCCGCCCGGGGTGGGTCGCGGCCTTGCCAGGCGGTGGTGTATATTTAGGGGGACATAAATCTAACCACCGCGCCGGCGGCCAGCGACCCCGCCGGCGAGCGGTCGGAAGAAAAACCATGCGACGAGCGATCTTGGCCATGATGACGGCGGTGTTGGTGCTCTACGGCGGCGCGGCTGCGGCCCAGTGGCGGGTGGTAGCGGACCGGGCGGTTGCCGGCTTTGGCCATCCCGAGTCGGTGGCCTACGACCCGTTGGCCCAAGTGCTCTACGTGAGCCGCTTTGGCCCGGTGTTCAACCCCACCCTCAAAGACGGCCAGGGATACATCAGCCGGGTGGACCTGCGCGGCCGGGTGCTCACCGAACGCTTTCTGCCGCCGGCCGGCTACAAGCTGCACAAGCCCAAGGGGGTGTGGACCGACGGCAAGACGGTGTGGACCGCGGATATCGACTCGGTGTGGGCCTTTGACCTGGCCGGCGGCCAGGCGCGGCAGTTGGTGCTGCCCGGCGCGGTCTTTGCCAACGACGTGCTGGTCACCGGCGGCCGGCTCTACGTGAGCGGCACGGCCAGCGGCACCATCTACGCCGTCGAGCCGCCCAACCTGCTATCCCCGCGGCCCACGGTGGAAGTGGTGATGCGCATGAGCGGCCTGGCCCCCAACGGCCTGGCGGTCACCTTGCGGGGCACCCTGCTCTTTGGCACCATGCCCCGGGGAGAACTCGGCGGCATCTACCAGATGATCGCTCCTCGCCGGGCCAAGGAGGTGAGCCCCGGGCTGGGAGGCATCGACGGCCTGGCCTACCTGCCCGACGGCACCATCCTGTTCACCGACTGGCGCAGCGGCGGGCTCCTGGCCCTTAGCAACCGCGGCCGGGTCATCACCCTGGCCAGGGGATTCAAAGGGCCGGCGGATTTCGTGGTGATCCCCCAGGGCCAGGGCTACCTGGTGGTGGCGCCCGACCTGGTCAAGGGAGAGCTGCGCTTCATCACCCTGACCCGCTGAGCCGGCCATAAAAAACAGGGCCCGGCCGCTCACGACCGGACCCTGGCCATAACTGTTGCGTGCCGCTTGGCGCCGCGGTCTGGGCAACCGGCCGCGGTCGCGCAGTCGGCTCTCCATCACCGCCCCGCCCCTCCGGCCAAGCGCGGGATCAGCCACCCCGCCCCCAGCCATCCGCCCGGCATCAACCGTCTCCGCCCGGGACCAACCGTCTCCGCCCAGGTCGCCCCTCGTCTCCACTAGGGTCGCCCCTCGACGATCTCGCCGCCAGCCTTGTTACACCCCGGCCGCAGGACGGCGCGCGCCGCGCCGGGAGGTTAGTCCACGATGACCACGGCCGCGCCCTTGAGGCTGCCGATCACCCCGCTGCTAACCGAGCCCAAGAGGGCGTTGGTGGTGCCGGACTTGCCGGTGCCGCCCAAGATGATGGTGCCGTACTCGCCCCGGAGCGCCTCGTTGGCGATATCCTTGGCCACGCCCTTTTTCTTTTCCAGCGGCTTGATGGAAACCGAGTCCTCGTCAATGCCCATGCGCTTTAGGTGCTTGACGGCCTCCTCCATTTTTTGGATGCCCTCTTGTTTGGCGCGCTCCAAGGCCAAAATGCGTCCCTTCACCTGGTCGGTAAACGGCGTCTCCACCATGTCGTATTCAGGAACCTTATCGTAAACCCACAAAAGATTAACCTTGATGCCGTCCACGCGTCCGAACATCTGGCCGACGTATTCCACCGCGCGCCAGGATCCTTGGGAGGAATCAAAGGCAATTAATATCTTGGTCCAGAGCATCCGCTTCTCCTCTTTGAACCACAGCTACCACCTTCACCATGAATCGGCCGCGCCTGGCCAGGCGGTCAGACAACCAGCGCACCGCTATCCAGGCGGCCGCCAGGGCCGCCACCCCCGTCACCACCGCCGCGTTCTGGGGATCAAACCCCCAGCCGGGACCCCAGGTCTTTCCCAGGGCCGCGCCGATGAGCAGGGCCAAAACCGGAACCATATAAGCCATGAACCCGGCGGACAACGCGCTGGAGCGGCTGATGCCCAGGGCCACCCGGTCCCCCACCCGGGCGCCGGCCTGGTTCAGGGCGGCTACCCGCCGCTCTTTGCCCCCCCCCAGGGTGGTGCAAGCCCCCCGAGCCCCGCAATGCCGGCAGGCATCCTGCTGCATGGTGCGGACCACGGCCAGCTCGCCGGTCAGGGCGGCCACCACGCCTTCTTCACGCATTTCACCTTGGCCTAAGTGGTTCATGGGCCCCATCATATCATGACTAGCGGAATTGCCCAACTGACATCATGGTCGGTTTGACCTTATTTCATCGAGCCAGAGCCCCAAAGGCCTACCGCGCACCGGCCGGGCGAAGACCGGCCGCAACGCGCGCGATAAACCCTCCTGGTGCTCCGGCGGGGCCAGCAGGCCGGGCAGCGGTTCGCAGGGCACCAAGCGGGACTCCCAGCCGGCGCCCGACTCGGCGGCCAGCACCGCGGGCAGCGGCCCGAAGAGGCCGGCGGGGTCGGCCGCCTCCACCAGTTGGAAAAAGGCGGTGGCCAGGGTGATCCACCACTGGTCGTGCACCGCCTGGCCGCCCGGGGCGCAGACCTCGGCCGATACCATGGTGCGGCAGGCCAGGGGGCGGTGGTCGTAGACCGGGCACAGGTCGTCTTGCAACAGGGGGCAGCGCCCTGGCGCGGCCTCGGGGCCGGCGGCCGGCGGCGGCTCCTGCCGGGCCAGGCACATGCGGGCCAGGGCGTTGAAGCTCGAGGCCGGGCGGGCCGCCGGCTCCACCGGCACCGCCGCGGCGGCGCGCAGCAGGTCGTCGCGCCCGGCCCGGCGCAGGCCCTCGGCCAGGTAGCGCCCCTCCAGGGTGGTGATGAGCACCCGGCCGGTCTGGCAACAGACCGAACAACCGGCAAAGCAGGCCCAGCGCTGGCCTTGGGCCAGTTGGTTGTAGGCGGCGTAAAGCTCCGCCAGTAGTGCAAATCCCAGGTTGTGGCTGTCGCTATGGTTCAACGGCTTGGCTCATCCCGGCTGCAGGTCGTCGTGGTGGCTTAGATACCTACCACAAAAACCGCCGCCGCGCCTAACCGGTTTTGCGGCTTGGGGCGACCGCGGTTTGCCTCTTTGCAAACCACGCGGTTTGGACTATGGTTATACCAAATCGTTGCCGGCCGGTCGCCTTGGGGGCTGGCCAGGGTCTATTATTAACCAGCGGCTTGCGGGGCAACGCCGTGGTAAAGGGGGAAAGATTCGATGAAAAAATTGGGGATACTGGCAATCGTCCTTAGCCTGCTGGTTATGCCGGCGGCGGCCCTGGCCGATGAGATCGCCGACCAGATCAAGCAGGCCCTGAAACTATACGAAGACGGCAAAATCAGCGCCGCCCTGGAGGAGCTGAACTTCGCCTCGGCCCAGCTCCGGCAGAAAAAGGCCGAGAGCCTGGCCGCCGTCTTCCCCAAGGCTCCGGAAGGTTTTACTGCCGGCAAGCCCACCTCCGAGTCCAGCGGGGCGGCCATGCTCGGGGCGGTGACCGCCACCCAGGTTTATCGCAAGGCCGGCGGCGGCAGCGCCGAAATTCAAGTGATGACCGACTCGCCCCTGTTGCAATCAATGGCCATGATGATGAGCAACCCCATGTTCCTGCAAAGCGGGCGCAACGGCAAGCTCATCCGGCTGGCCGGCCACAAGGCCATCCTCAAGTCCCGCTCTGACCAGCGCGCCGAACTGCAGGCGGTGGTGGGCTCCAAGGTGCTGGTGCAGATCAAGGTGCGCGGGGTGGCCGGCGCGGCCGAGCTGGCCAAGCAGCTCTTCCAGGCCCTCGATATAGCCAAGCTCAAAGAGCTGACCATGTAAACGGCCGCATACCGATAGGCCATTGACACCGGCCGAGCCGACAATGCATGCTGGCTTAATTACTTTTGGTCCCATTATCATGCGGGAGACGCGGTATGAAAGTAGGTATCATCTTCACCGGAACCGGACCGATACTGGTACTGACCACCTACAAGTCGTTTGAGGACCCCGCTTTCATTGAAAAGCTGGCCCGCAAGGGAATCATGAAATACATGGCCTATGAATTGCCGGTGGAAACCGTGCGGCAGCGCTACGGCAAGCAGTTTGACGCCATCGTGGCCGACGTGGACCGCGAGGACGACATCCGGGTGCTGGACTACAACGGGCACAACGTGTTTTACAACTTCTCCTTCAAGGAGCTGCAACCCCCGGTGGTGCACGAGTAGCCGCCGCCGGGGACGGGGGTAGCTTTCCCCTTGACCGTTTCCGCGCCCGGTGTTAGCGTGAACAATAAGTTAAGCAACGGGATTGATGTAGTAATGATCAGCTCAAACGGACGATTTAGCCGGTATTATTTTTATTACCAGCGCCGGTGCGTTCGTTGGCCCTGATCCCCAACCCAACCAGGTAACCATCGACCGCGGACTGGCCAACACAGTCCGCGGTTTTTTTCGGCCACAGCCAAGGGAGGTTCCGCATGCCGGTTTCTGAAAAAATAGCTTCTTTTATCGAACGATCTTCTTGGATTCGCGCCATGTTCGAGGCGGGGACCAAGATGAAAGCCGAGTTGGGGGCGGAGAACGTCTACGACTTCTCCCTGGGCAACCCCAACCTGGAGCCCCCCGAGCACTTCTACGAGGTTATCAGCCGCATCGCCGGCGACCGCACCCCGGGCAGCCACGCCTACATGCCCAACGCCGGCTACCCGGCGGTACGACAAAAGGTGGCCGCCCACGTATCGAGCGTGCAGGGGGTGGAGGTGACCGAGCAGGAAACCATCATGACCGTGGGCGCGGCCGGGGCCCTGAACATCGTACTCAAGGCCATCGTCAACCCCGGCTCTGAGGTGATAGTGCCCACCCCCTATTTCGTGGAGTACGATTTCTACCTGGACAACCACGGGGGCAAGGTGACCCGGGTGCCCACCCGCGACGACTTCGGCCTGGACGTGGACGCGGTGCTGGAGGCCATCGGCCCGCAGACGGTGGCGGTGCTCATCAACTCGCCCAACAACCCCACCGGCGCGCTCTACAGCGCCGAGGAACTGGACCAACTGGGCCAGGGGCTCACCCAGGCCGGTGAGCGCCTGGGGCGGGCCATATACCTCATCTGCGACGAGCCCTACCGCGACATCGTCTTTGACGGCCTGGAGGTGCCCAGCCTCTTGGCCGCCTACCAGCACTCCATCCTGGCCACCTCGTTTTCCAAGAACATCTCCCTGCCCGGCGAGCGCATCGGCTACGTGGTGGTGCATCCCGAGATAGAAGACAAGCCGCACCTGGTGGCCGGCATGACCCTGGCCAACCGCATCCTGGGCTATGTCAACGCCCCGGCCCTGATGCAGCGGGTGGTGGCCGAGCTGTTGGGCCACACCTCCGACGTGAGCCTCTACGCGGCCAAGCGCCAGGCCATCTGCCAGGTGCTGGAGGAGGCCGGCTTTGAATTTGTCAAGCCCAAGGGCGCCTTCTACGTGTTCCCCAAGAGCCCCATCGAAGACGACGTGGCCTTTGTGCGGGCGGCCCAGGAGGAAAATCTGCTCCTGGTGCCGGGCAGCGGATTCATCGGCCCGGGGCACTTCCGGGTGGCCTTCTGCTGCGACGACGCCACCATCGAGCGCTCGGCCGGGGCCTTCAAGCGGGTACGTGAGCGCTTCTAACCGCGGCGGCCGGCCCGGGAGCTACCAGGTCCGCTCGTTGGGCTGCAAGGTCAACCAGGCCGAGGCCGCCTGGCTGGAGCTGGAGCTGACCCGGCTGGGGTGGCGGGCGGCGGCGGCCGGGCAGCCGGCCGAGTTGGTGATTCTGCTCACCTGCTCGGTCACCGGCCCGGCGGCGCGGCAGTCGCGCCAGATGGCCCGCCGCCTGGCCAAGGCTCACCCCGGGGCCCGGGTGGTGGTGACCGGCTGCGACCTGCAGGCCGCGCCCGAGACCTACCAGGGCCAGGGCTATGAACTGGCCGGCCGGGCCTGGCTGGCCGAGCTGCCCGCCCGGCTCACCCGCGGCCGGCCACTGCCAGAGCCGGCCAACGCCGCGCCCGACGCCGGACCCTTTTGCCCGGGTCAGCGTCCGCCCTCGGCCGAGCGGGCGCGCAGCCAGCTCAAGGTGCAAGACGGCTGCGACGCCTTTTGCGCCTACTGCGTGGTGCCCTACACCCGCGGCCGGCCGCGCAGCCTCCCGGTAGACAGCGCCCAGCAGTCCCTGGCCCGGATGGCCCGGGCCGGGGCGGCCGAGGTGGTGATCACCGGCATCCACCTGGGGCTCTACGGCCGCGACCTGGACCCGCCCTGCGACCTGGCCGACCTGCTCCGTGGCCTGCTGGCCATGGGGCCGGGACCCCGGCTGCGCCTGTCGTCACTGGAGATGAACGAGGTGGGCGACGACCTGCTGGAGCTCATGGCCGGCCGGGAGCGCCTCTGCCCCCACCTGCACATCCCCTTGCAATCGGGCAGCGACCAGGTGCTGGCGGCCATGGGCCGGCCCTACAGCGCCGCGCAATACGCCGCCACGGTTAACCGGGCCCTGGGCCGCATCCCCGGCCTGTGCGTGGGGGCCGACGTGCTGGTGGGCCTGCCCGGCGAGGACCAGGAGGCCTTTGAGCAGACCCGGGGACTCATCGAGTCCCTGGACTTGGCCTACCTGCACGTCTTCCCCTACTCCCCCCGCCCCGGCACCCCGGCCGCCGCCATGGGGCATCCGCCCCCGCGGGTGGCCCGGGAGCGCGCGGCGGTCCTGCGCCAATTGGGCGCGGCCAAGCACCGCCGCTTTCTCGAATCCCAGGTGGGCCGCCGCCTGGAGGTGGTGGTGGAGCGCCGCGGCCTGGGCCGCAGCCAAAACTACTGCCTGGTCCAACTGGACCAACCGGCCCGGCCCGGCCAGCGCCTGGTGGTGGAGGCCCGCGCGGTGGACCGGGAGGCCGAGCCCCCCCGGCTTTTGACTCGTAATCTGCCGTAGTTGTAAGTACCTTTGACTACCGGCCGTCTGCTGGGTATCTTATGAACGACTCCAGTACGGGGCGGCGGTTGATGAAACGGCGTTTAAATCGACCAGCGCGGTGGGCGGCGGCCCTGGCCATTGTTTTGGCCTGGTGGTTGGCCGCGGCCCTCTGGCCCTGCCCGCCGGCCTGGGCCGGGGCGGGTTTCCGATCGGTGGATTTGGCCGTGGGCGGGGTGAAGGTCAACGTCAAGCCGGGCGGGGTCCTGGCCATCCACCCCGACACACCCTTTCGAGTGCTCAAGGTCCACAGCGACCAGTGGCTCGGCTCCAGCATCCGCCTGCGGCTGGCCATCCGGCCGGAGGTGGACCTGAGCCGCTATCACAGCCTCAGCCAGCTACTGGGCGACAAGGTCTGGGACGTCAAGGAGCTGGTGATCCAGGCCCGCAAAAACGACCGCGTCCTGGGGACCATAACCCTGGTGCCCCACTGGCTGCCCATCGACTACCTGCGCAAGGCCGAGGCCTGCAAGTCGCTCACCGACAAGATCCGTTTCACCCAAAGGGCCCTGCGCCAGAGCCCCGACGACCGCTTGTTGCTCCTGCGCCTGGTGGACCTGCTCACCCAGGCCAAGCAGTACCGCCGGGCCGCCGATCTGCTGGAGGACGCCGCCCGCCAGGGAGACGACCCCCACCTGCTCACCCGGCTGGCCGAGCTCTATGAAAAGCTGGGGCAAAAAGAACGCACCGTGGCGGCGCTGAGCAAGCTGGTGGCCGAGCGCCCCAAGGACGTGGTGCTCATCGAGCGCCTGGCCCGGCTCAACGAGGAGCTCAAACGCTGGTCGGCCGCCGCCCGCCTGTGGGAGCGGCTGCGGCGGTCCCTGCCCCCGGGGCAGCACACCGCGGTGCTGTTGCGCCTCAGCCGGGCCCTGGCCAAGGCCGGCCAGGGCGAGCAATCCCGTCTGGTCCTGGAGGCGGCGGCCAAGGCCCGTCCCTGGGACATCGAGCTGTGGAAGGCCCTGGCCCAGGCCCGGGCCGCCGCCGGCGACCGCGCCGGGGCCTTGCGGGCCCTGGTCAAGGCGGCAGCCCAAAAGCCCGCCGACCGCTCCCTGCAACTGGCGCTGTCAGACGCCTACCTGGCCGCCGGCGACCAGGCCAAGGCGGCCCAACACCTGGCCCGGGCCGCCGACCTGGGGCCGGAAGACTACACCGTGCTCCTGCGCCTGGCCAACCTCTACCAGGAGCTGGGCCACCGCCGGGAGCTGAGCCGGGTCTACCGCCGCCTGGCCGCGCTCAAGCCTGACAATCCCGAGTTGAGCTTCAACCTGGGGGTGCTGCTGCTGGAGGCCGATCAACCGGCCGCCGCCCTGAACTATCTCCAGGCCGCCGCCGAGCACAAGCCCAAGGACCGCGAAACCAGGCTGCTGTTGTTTGACGCCCTCTCGCGCCTGGGCCGCTGGCAGGAGGCGGTGGCGGTGATCAAAAAGCTCTACCAGGACGACCCCAAAGACCTGTCACCCATTAACCGGGCCTACCCCGTTTTGTCGGAACACCGCCCCCAGGTCATGGCCGAACTGCTGGACCGAGCCCTTGAGGACCATCCCAAGGCGGTGAAGCTCTACCAACTGCGCGCCGCCCTGGCCTTGGCCCAGGACCAGCCCTCCCAGGCCGCCGAGCTGCTGCAACGCGGCCTAAAGCAGGCCCCCCACAACCTGGAGATGTTGCGCAGCCTGGCCCTTATCCAGGAGAGCCAGGGGCAGCGAGACCAGGCCCTGGAGACCCTGGGGCGCATCCTGGACTTGGCCCCGGGCGACGAAAAGGTCCAGGAGCGCTACCTGCGGCTCAGGACCTCGGGCCTGGCCGGCTCCCGGGAAAACGAGAAGACCCCTTGAGCGTCCGCCCGGCCCAGCCCGCTACCACCCTGGAGGTGGTCTGCGCCTTGATCCGGCAAAACGGCCGCCTGCTCTTGGCCCGGCGGGCTGACAACGGGTTGTGGGAGCTGCCCGGCGGCAAGATCGAGCCGGGCGAGTCCCCGGCGGCCGCCCTGGCCCGCGAGATCGCCGAGGAACTGGGCGTCAGGGTGGCGGTGGAGGGGCTCCACGGCCAGGTGCGGCAGCCGCACCAGGGACAGCGCCTGCGCCTGCGGGCCTTTAACTGCCGCCTGCTCCAGGGCACCCCGCGGGCCCTGGAGCACCGTGAGCTGGCCTGGGTGTCGCCCCAGGACCTGGACGGCATCACCCTGGCCCCGGCCGACCGCGCCCTGTTACAAGCCGCCGATCCGGCCGGCGGCCCCAAACACCCGCCCACGGCTTGACAATCGCCCAAGCCGGTGGTATCAAAGCAACTTCCAGTACAACTCCTTTCTCCGGCATAGGGCCGGAGACGTAAGGCCATGAGGAGATCATATGAGGCATTACGAAACCATCTATATTATTAGTCCAGAGCTGCCCGATGAGGACATCGCGGCGGTGGTGGACAAGTTCCGCGCCATCATCGAAGACGGCGGTGGGACCATGGTCAAGGTCGAGGACTGGGGTCGTCGGCGCCTGGCCTATGAAGTAAAGAAGTTCCACAAGGGCTACTACGTGCTCTTTGACTACGGCGCCACCCCGGCGGCCGTGGCCGAGATGGAGCGCAACTTCAAGATCGACGAGCGCGTCATCCGCTACCTCACGGTGCTATTGGATGAGGAGTTCGACGCCGAGGCCCTGATTCCCGAGCCCGAGCCCGAGGAGCCGGCCGAGGAGACCGAGGCGGCCAAGGAAACCCCGGCCGCCGCCGAGCCCGAGGCCGCCGAGGAAGCACCGGCCGAGCCCGAGGCCAAGCCCGAGCCCGAGTCCGCCGGCGACGAGAAACCGACTGAGGACCAACCCACGGAGCAGGAGTAGGAGGTAGCCATGGCATTTCGGAAAAGGCGTTACGGCCGCCGCAAGGTCTGCCGCTTCTGCGCCGACAGCACCCTGAAAATCGACTACAAGGACCCCCGCACCCTGCGCTACTTCACCACCGAACGCGGCAAGATAATTCCCCGGCGCATCAGCGGTTGTTGCGCGCGCCATCAGCGGGAGCTCACCCTGGCCATCAAAAGGGCGCGGGCCATCGCTCTGCTGCCCTTTGCGGCCAGCCAGTAGCCGAAGACGTCGCCCATGGGCGACACCGCCGCCGGTCCGGTGATTAGCTGGGGAGGCGTCTCCGCCTTAGGGGCCGGGGTGAGCCTGCTGTTGTTTTTCATCCCGGCCCTGGAGGGCAGCGGCGGGGGCTCGATGCTCTGGACCGTGGTGATGGTCACCCTCACCACCTTCAGCGTGATCTTCGCGCCCGCCCCCTTGATGTGGGCCTACCGGCGCGGCGGCGCGGCCCAGGGCAGGGCCGCGACCCTGGTGGCCCTGGTGGCGGCCTGGGTGCTCAGCAGCACCCTATTGCCCCTGCCCGGCGGCGGCATGAATTTTTTCTACTACGCCGTGGTGGCCGCCGCGGTGGGCGAGGTCCTGGCCCGGGGCTGGAGTGAAGAGACCGCCCTGGCCGCCGCCCTGGCCGCCGCCCTGGTGGTCCTGGGGGGCATCGCCATGGTCCTGGGTCCGCTCAGCGGCCAGGGTCTCGGCGAGTTCGTACGGTCCCAGGTGGACCCGGAGATCAACGCCCTGCTGGCGGTTTACCGCGACAGCGGCATGGACGCCGCCACCGTGAAGATGCTGGGAGGGGTGCTGCGAGGCCTGATCAAGCTCACCCCGGGCATCCTGGCCGCCGCCAGCCTGCTGTTGGTTTGGGCCAACCTGGTGGCCAGCCGGATCAACCAGCCGCCCCCGGAGCCGGCCAGGTCGCTGACACTGTGGCGGGCCCCGGAGGTCCTGGTCTGGTTCTTCATCGTTGCGGTGGTGTTGGTGGTGGCCACCCGGGGCTGGCTCTTCTGGTTGGGAGCCAACCTGCTCATCGCCACCAGTGCGGTCTACCTGTTGCAGGGGATCGCGGTGCTGGCCTTTTGGCTGCAAAAAAAGAAAATACCCCGTCCCGCGCGTGCGGCCATCTACACCGCGGTGGTGTTGATGGAGTTGGTTTTGCTCCTGTTGGTGGCGGCGGGACTGTTTGACATGTGGTTTGACTTCAGGCGGCTCAAGGCCAACGCCGCCGCCTGACAAGAGGAGGACACACCAATGCAGGTAATCCTCACCCAGGAAGTGCTGGGGCTCGGCGATCCCGGCGACGTGGTGGAGGTCAAGGACGGCTACGGCCGCAACTACCTTCTTCCCCAGGGTATCGCCATGCTGGCCTCGGATAAGAACGTGGCCGCCCTGGAGGCCGAACGCAAGCGCATCGCCGCAGCCCAGGCCTCCGAGGCCGAGCGGGTGCGCGGCGAGGCCGCCCAGCTCGAGGGCGTGCAGGTAACCGTGGCCGCCCGCGCCGGCGAGACCGGCAAGCTCTACGGCTCCATCACCAACATGGACCTGGCCGCCGCCCTGGCCGAAATGGGTCACGATATCGACCGCCGCCGCATCCTGCTGGAGACCCCCATCAAGCAGCTCGGCGAGTACCAGGTGGATATCAAGCTGCATCCCCAGGTGGTGGTGCAGATCGCGGTGACCGTGGAGGCCCAGTTGGACGAAGAGCAGTTGGCCAAGGCGGCCGCCGAGGCCGCCGCGGCGGCGGAAGCCGAAGAGGCCGGCGAGGAGGCCATCGACGAGACCGCCGCCGACGACGACGACGCCGCAGAGGCCGCCGAGGACACCGAAGAACCGGCCGCCGAGGACGAGGCCGCCGAGCCGGAGTCCGACGACCAGGACTAGCCCCGGTCACCCTGAATTTGTTCTAGTGACCCTGGGGCCTTTTTTGCTAACTTGATACCTGACGCCCGGCCGCTGGCCGGTCGGGCGGGGTATTTACAAACCCCAGCCAGCCAACCGATCCAAGCCAGGAGTCGACCTTGGCCCAAGCCGCCGGTCCCCGCCGTCTACCCCCCCAGGACATCCCCGCCGAGCAAGGGGTGCTGGGGGGCGTATTGAGCCACGGCGATGACATCCTGGCCGCGGTGGCCGCCGTCCTGTCGCCCGAGGAATTCTACGACCGCCGCCACAGTACCATCTACCAGGCCATGATCGCCCTGTCCGAGGCCCAGCTCCCGGTGGACGAGATCACCCTCACCTCCCGGCTGAGCGACGAGGGCCGGCTGGAGTCCATCGGCGGGGCGGCCTACCTGGCTGAGCTGGCCGATATCGTCATCTCCCCCTCCCACGTGGAGCACTACGCCAAGCTGGTCAAGGAAAAGGCCCTGCTACGCGGCTTCATCAGCGCGGCCCACCACGCCATCGAGCAGGCCCACACCCACCAGGCCGACCCCGAGCTGGCCCTGGAAGAGGCCGAGCGGGCCATCTTCGCCGCCACCCAGAGCCGCCTCGGCGGCGAGTTCTCGCCCTTTAACGAGGTGATCGAGTCGGCCCTCAAGATGGTCGAGCGCCGCTTCAAGAACAAGGGCATGCTAAGCGGCGTATCCACCGGCTTCGAACGCCTGGACCGCCTCACCGACGGCCTGCAGCCCGGCGACCTCATCATCGTGGCCGGCCGCCCCTCCATGGGTAAGACCGCCCTGGCCCTGAACATCGGGGCCAACGCGGCCATCAAAGGCGGAGTGCCCACGGCCATCTTCAGCCTGGAGATGAGCAAGGAGCAGTTGGCCCTGCGCCTGCTCTCGGCCGAGGCCAAGGTCTCCGGCTCCAAGATGCGCTCGGGCTTCTTGTCCACCAACCGCGACTGGCCGGCCTTGTCCGAGGCCGCCGACCGGCTCTACCACGCGCCCATCTACATCGACGACACCCCGGCCCTGAGCGTGCTGGAGCTGCGGGCCAAGGCGCGCCGCCTCAAGCGGGAAAAAGACCTGGGGCTCATCCTGGTGGACTACCTGCAGCTCATGCGGGGACGCAATGACAGCGACACCCGCGAGCAGGAGATAAGCGACATCAGCCGCTCGCTCAAGGCCTTGGCCAAGGAGCTGAACCTGCCGGTGGTGGCCCTGTCGCAGCTCAACCGCAAGGTGGAAGACCGCCCCGGCGAAAAGCGGCCCATGCTCAGCGACCTGCGCGAGAGCGGGGCCATCGAGCAGGACGCCGACGTCATCGCCTTCATCTACCGCAAGAAGGTCTACAAGAAGAAGGGCGAGGCCGAAGACCCCGACGACCACATCGCCGAGGTGATCATCGGCAAACAGCGCAACGGCCCCACCGGCACCGTGAAGCTGGTCTTCTTGGACGACCTCACCCAGTTCGAAAACCTGTCCTACGAAGAAGACCAAGAGCCCTAACCCCGGAGACCCGCCATAGCCCGCAAGGTAATCGGTTTCACCCAGGGCCTCAAGGCCAACCAGCTCAAACGGCTGGCCAACCTCTATCGCCGGCGACTGCCCCCGGCCGAGCTGTTGCACGGCCGGCAGGCCCGCGACCTGGCCCGGCTCTCCTTTGAACTGGGCCGCCAGGTGGGCCTGGTGGTCTCGCGGCGCGGCCGGATGGAGACGGTGGTGGTGGGCGGGCCCGAGCGCCTGGCCTACCCCGACCTGGGCCGCCTGCGCCGCGGCGCCACCCGCCTGGCCGGCTACAGCTTTCTCCACACCCACCTGGCCGGCGGCCTGGGCCGCGACGACCTGGCCGAGCTGGCCCTGCGCCGCTGGGACCTCATGGCCGTCTTGCAGGTGTCGCCCCAGGGACAAGCCGGCGAGCTGCACGTGGCCCACCTGCTGCCCCAGCCGGTGCAGGGCCAAGACCTGCGGCTCCTGGAGCCCTTTACCGCCGGGCGGCCGCCCCTGGACCTGGCCGAGCTGGTGGGCTCCCTGGAAGACGAGCTGGCCCGGCTAAGCGCCTCGCGCCTGGTGCAACAACAGGGCCGCGCCCTGCTCATCAGCGTATCGGCCCGGCCCCGCCACCAGGCCGAGGACTCCCTGGACGAGTTGGCCGCCCTGGCCGCCTCGGCCGGGCTGCGGGTGGTGGGCCGGGTCATCCAGCGCCGCTCCCGGCCCGACCCCCGCACCCTCATGGGCGCCGGCAAGCTGGGCGAGGTACTCCTGCAGGCCCTGCGCCGGGGCGCCGGGGTGCTGGTCTTCGACCAGGAGCTGACCCCGGCCCAGGCCCACTCCCTGGCCCTGGCCACCGAGACCCGGTTGAAGTTCATCGACCGCACCCAGCTCATCCTGGACATCTTCGCCCAGCGCGCCGCCACCCGCGAAGGCAAGCTCCAGGTGGAAATGGCCCAACTGCGCTACCTGGCCCCCCGGCTCACCAGCCGCGACGACGGCCTGAGCCGGCTCACCGGCGGCATCGGGGGGCGCGGTCCCGGCGAGACCAAGCTGGAGATCGACCGCCGCCGGGTGCGCCAGCGCCTGCACCGCCTGGAGGCCGAGCTGGCCAGGATCACCGACCAGCGCCGCCGCCGCTCCCGCCGCCGCCGCCAACTGGGACTGCCCATGCTCTCCATCGTGGGCTACACCAACGCCGGCAAGTCGACCCTGCTCAACGCCCTGACCCGGAGCCAGGTGCGGGTCGAAGACCGGCTCTTCGCCACCCTGGACCCCACCAGCCGCCGGTTGCGCTTTCCCCGCGAGCGCCAGGTGATCATCACCGACACCGTGGGCTTCATCCGGGACCTGCCCCGGGACCTGCGCCGCGCCTTTGCCGCTACCCTGGAGGAGCTCAAGCAGGCCGACCTGCTACTGCACGTGGCCGACGCCAGCCACCCCCAGCTACGGCAGCAGATCGTCTCGGTGGAAAAAATTTTATCCGACTTGGAATTGGACCGGATCCCGCGCCTGCTGGTCCTGAATAAAATAGACCTGGCCGACCCCCAGGTGGTGGAGAGCCTGGCGCGCCGGATGGACGCCGTGGCCATCAGCGCCCGGGACCCCGCCACCCTGCCGGCCCTCACCCAGCGCCTGCAGGAAATGGCCTTTGTGAACCCGCCCCCCGGGCCGGGCGCGTTCGGTTGATACCCGGCCCGTGGCGCGACGCCTCAGTCGCGCAGGATATCGCGCTCCCCCTGGAGCCAGGGCCCCAGGGACTGCCGGGCCTGCTCCACGTCGCGGCCGATCTGGGCGGCCAGCTCCTCCGGCGAGCTAAAACGCTTTTCGGGCCGCAGGTGCTCCACGAAATGCAAGATGATCTCCTCGCCGTATAGGTCGCCCGCGAAATCCAGTAAGTGGGTCTCCACGTTCAGGCCACCGTCTTCAAAAGTGGGATTGGAGCCGATATTGTTGACCCCCATCACCTTGTCGCCGCCTTCCCGCTCCACCAGGACCGCGTACACCCCCGGGCCGGGCAACAACTCGTCCACCACCTTCAGGTTGGCGGTGGGAAAACCCAGCAGCTTGCCGCCGCGCCCGTGCCCGGCCACCACCCGGCCGGCCACCTGGTAGTGCCGGCCCAAGAGGTGACGGGCCGCGGCCATGTCGCAATCCTTCACCACCTGGCGGACCCGGGTGGAGCTCACCGCCCCTCCCTCCACCAGCACCGGCCCCACCTCGTGCACCTCGAACCCCAACTCAGCGGCCTTGGCTCGCAGCAGGTCGGCGTCACCCAGTCCCCGGCGTCCAAAGGTGAAGTCGTGGCCGATGACCACCTCGGCCATGCCCATGCGCCCGATCAAGAGCTTTTCCACGAAATCATCGGCCGAGAGCTGGGCGAAGTCCTCGTCAAAGCGGGCGCAGACCACCACGTCGATGCCGCAGGCCAGGATCAGCTTGAGTTTTTGTTCCAGCGGCGTGATCAGCGGCAGGTTCACCGCCGGCCGCAGCACCCGCATGGGATGGGGCTCGAAGGTCATGGCAATGGTGGAGCCCTTGATGATGCGCGCCCGGCGCACCGCCACCGCGAACAGGGCCTGGTGGCCCAGGTGCACCCCGTCGAAGTTGCCGATGGTCACCACCGGCCGGCGATAGCGTTGTTGCAGATTCTCCAGCCCTGACAGGATGGTCATGTTCAGCCGATTCCTTTCCAAACCTTGGGGCAGCGTCGCCGCTTCTAGAAAACCCTTGACAACAACAAGGGTCGATTATAGATTTCTGGCCGGTGCCTGGCAAGTATTCAAGCCGAAGTGGCGGAATTGGTAGACGCGCTAGGTTCAGGGTCTAGTGGGTGCACACCCGTGGGAGTTCGAGTCTCCCCTTCGGCACCAGCCAACCAGCTTTCAGCACCAGCCAAACGAGAAGGCTGCCCCTCGGGGCGGCCTTTTCTTGTGGAGGCCGGCCTCTCGTTGCAATATAAGAACCACGTTCGCACTCGATTAAATATTTGTCCTTACGGTGATACATCTTTATTACCATGCACCACTTTCCGCTAAGCCGGAAGATCGCTTGCCCGGCAATAAGTAGATAACGGCCGCTGCGCGGTGTCACTTTTTCCTGTACATAGCCTGCGGCAACAACCCCCAAAATGACTTCTTTCTCACCATGGATTTGAACACCACATCCCGGCGGGATCAATTTTTTTCAGATGCGTGCCCCAGCCTTTTGGCGTCCCTGACGCCCTTTTGATCCCCGTGGTTATTTTGAGGATACCAGTGGCAACGTCCTCGTTTTGTGGTGGCCGCGGGGACGATCCTTTCAAGGGTGCCGTACCGTTACTCCGTTTTAATCGGGGCATTTAGCTTCCACCACTATTTTTTTGCTCCGAATATCGCTACATTCTCCTGTACGCCAGTGGCTACTTACCACCCCAAATGTCAAAATGCTATCTATACCTTTGTCGCGTTTTCCGCCATTTTAACCCGTTTACTACCCACTGATTAGTTTTAATTCCTATCTTTAATATCCCTTTTTTCTTGACAATCGCCATCGGTATACCGTAAGTCAAACATAAGCGTGGCCATAGCGACTGTGCCCACACAAGCCAACCGAAAGGACATTACTAATGAAGAAGAGCCTCTCGCTAAGCATCGCAGCTTTGACCTTGGTGATTACCATGGCCATCTGTCCCCTGGCATCCCAAGCCACGGAACCAGGCGAGGTTTCGGCCGCCGTAAAAGTGGGCACCCTGGGCCTGGGCGTGGACCTGGACATCGGCATCAACGACTACCTGCACGCCCGCGTGGGCCTGGGCGCCATGCGCTGGTCCTACGGCGTTACCATAGACGAAATGAAATACGACTTCGCCATGGGCCTGTATACCCTGGGGCTCTTCATGGACTGGCACCCCGGCGGCAGCGGCTTTCGCCTCACCGGCGGGGTGATAATCAACAGCCACGACATCAACGCCCGCACCACCCCCAAGCCGGATAAGCTATACACCATCGGTGAGCAGTCCTACCTGGGCGCCACCCTGGGCGAGATGCAGGCCGACGCCAATTTCAACCAGTTCGCGCCCTACATCGGCTTTGGCTATGGCGCGGACTTCGACCAGGCCGGCCACTGGTCTTTCCACCTGGACGTGGGTGTCATGTGGTGGGGCAGTCCCGCCGTGGGGCTCAGCGCCGCCAACGCCGCCCTGGTGCCCGGGCTGCAAGAGCAGCTGGACATCGAGGCCAAAAAGATCGAAGACGACCTGAGCATGCTCCAATTCTACCCCGTCTTCTCGGTGGGGGTGGCCTACCGCTTCTAGGGCGACCCGCCAAAACCAACCCGGCCGGGATCGTCTTTCCCGGCCGGGTCATCTTGAGGCGTTGGTCCCGGCCCGCCTTGCTTGGCCGGGCCTAGCCGCCGCTGGGAGCCGTCCCGGCCGGCGGCGGCTTGACCCTCGGTTTGGGGACGACCGTCACCTGGGCCTTGAGCCCCATCTTCAGGGCCAGTTTGGGGTTGTCCAGTACCAGCTCCACCTGGTAGTAGGAGGGCTTGCGCGGGTCCAGGGTCACCGGCGACCAGGCGATGCGGCTTATCCGAGCCATGAAGACCTGGCCGGGCAGCGACTCCACCCGCACCTCGGCCTTGTCGCCCAGGGACAGCTTGAGCGCCTCGATCTCGTGCACCTGGGATCGGACCACCATGGGCTGCATCACCCCGATGACCACGGCCGGGTTGGTGGGTTTCATCTCCGCCCCGGGCCGCAGATCGGGATGCACCCAGATGACGTGGCCCGCGATGGGCGACACCAAGGCCGCGGTGTCGGGTACCTGGCCCACCGGCGCCCGGCCGCCCAGCAGGCTGGCCACCAGCTCGCGGTCCTGCTTGGCCAGTTGGCGGGCGCTGTTTAGCTGCGAAATCAAGGCCGCGCGTTGACGACGCACCAGGTTCAGGGCGCGGCGGGCCCGTTGCAGCCCCTCCGGCGGAGCCAGGTCCTGGCCGGCCAGGTTCTGGGCCTGTTGCACCTTGAGCTTGGCCTCGTCCATGGCCCGGTCCACCCTGGCCAGTTGCACCAGAATCTGGTCGATCTCGCTGGGATTCAAGCGCCGGGTGAGCTGCAGCACCGATACCGGCGACAACCGATAAGTGACCAGTATCTCGCCCTGGGCCACCTTTTGGCCGGAGCGCACCCGCAGTTGTTCGATGATGCCATGAAAGGGCAGCGGCACCGCCCGCACCAGCGAGCAGTAGACCTTGCCGGAAAACACGATCCGGTCACCGGTGGGGGCCGCTGCGGCGGCCGGCTTCTTGGTCTCGGCCACGGCCCCGGGCGACCACGCGACCATCGCCGCCAAGGCCGCCAGGGCCAGCCAGGCCGCGGCGTGGGGTCTATTCAAAATCCTTACTCCCTACTGTCAGGTGGGTGCGCAGCAGGTCGCCGGTGAGCCGGCGCAGGTCCACCAGGGCCTCGTGATAGGCCAATTCGCTTTGGGTCAAGGTGCCGCGCGCCTCCAGGTGGCTCATGCGCCGGGCCGCGAAAGCCGGGAAGGTGGTCTGTTGCACCTGGTAGGCGATGAGCGCCTCCCGCTCACGCAGGCCGGTGAGCCTCTCGCGGGTGCTGGCCAGCTTGAGCGCGGCCCGGGTTTGGCTCACCCGGTCGCGGGCCCCCTGCCACAGCGCGGTTACGCTCAGCTCCTTTTGCCGGCGTTCCTGCTTGAACTGCTGCAAGATCATGCGCTGCCGCTGGACGTTACGCACCTGCTTGAACCCTTCCCAGATGGCCAGCTCGATGCCCACCGAGAAGTACAGGGCGTTTTCGTTTTCCGCGGTGAGCGGGTCGGGGTTTTCCAGGGTCATGTGAAAGGTGGGCAGGAACTTGGTGTAGGCCAGGGTGATGTTCATGGCCTGCAGTTGTTCCTTGAGGCGCTGCACCTTGAGCTCCAGGCTGTGGCGCCGCGCCTGGTCCAGGCCGTTTTTCTTGGGGTCAAAGGAGCCGATCACCTGCTGCAGCCCGGCCGGCAGGTCCAGGGCCAGCTTGAGGCTGGGGTCCATGCCCATGAGCACCTTCACCTGGTTCAGGGCGGCCTGGCGGGCCACCGCCAAGCTCATGGCCCGGGCCTGGGCCACCTCCAGGGTCTGTTCGGCCACCTCCACCTGCAGCCCGGTGGCCGAGCCGGATTTGCGCAGGCTCTTGGTATAGGCCAACACCCGCCGGGCCAGGGCGATGCGGTCCTCGGCCAGTTGGATGCGGTTTTGCAGGGCGTGCAGTTTCAGGAAGCTTTTGGCCAGGCGGGCGAGCACGGCCTCGATGCCGCCCACGTGGGCCACCACGGCGATACGGCTCACCAGGCGGTTGGCCTGCAGGGAGAAATAGGCCCCCACCGGGTTGTAGGTCCCGGTGGTGAACTTCAGCTCGTAGGGACGGCCGGATTGCTCGGGCCGGCCGAAGAAGTAGCGCGACTGCATGTGCACCGAGGGCACGAAGGCCCACTTGGCGTCCCATTCGCTGAGCTTGCGCACCTTGATCTCCAGGGCGCTTTTTTGCAGCCGGGGGGAGTGCTTCAGGGCCCATTGCAGGCACTGGCGAAAATCCGCCGGCTGGGGCAGGTCCTTTTGGACCACGGCGGCCCCGGCCACCGAGGTGGTCAAAAGGACCAGGGCCCAGGCCAGGACCCAGACTCGGCGGGGCCACGGCGGGTGTTTCGGTTTAGTTGCCGGACGGCGACTCATGCAACTCTCCATCGCGCAGTACACAAAGACGATGGCAGCGTTGACCCACCTCGGGGTCGTGGGTCACCACCAGCACCGCCTTGCCCGACTCTTGGACAATATGCTCGAAATGGTCCATTACCATCTTACCGTTCTTGGTGTCCAGTTGGCCAGTGGGCTCGTCGGCCAGGATAAACGGCGGGTCGTTGACCAGGGCGCGGGCCACGGCCACCCGCTGGCGCTCACCGCCGGAGAGGAAATTGGCCGGGTGATAAATACGGTGTCCCAGGTTGACCCGGTTGAGCGCCTCGCGGATCATGTCGGGACGGTCGGCCTTGGCCACCCCGCCGTAGATGAGCGGGAACTCCAGGTTTTCAAAGACCGTGGAGTGATCCAGCAGGTCGCAGCTTTGGAACACGAAGCCGATGCTGTTGCGCCGGAAGTCGGCTTGTTCGGCCCGGTCCAGGGCCAGCACGTCGCGGCCGGTGACCCGATAGCGTCCGCCGCTGGGCGGCTGGAAGAGCCCCAGGATGAACAGCAGGCTGGACTTGCCGCTGCCGCTGGGCCCCATGATGGAGACCATCTCACCGGGATGCAGGGTGAGATTGACATTTTTGAGCACCTGGAACTCGCCGGCTTCGGTGGTGTAGGTCTTGTTGAGGCCTTCGACCTCCACCAAGGCGTTAAAGTCGGTGGTGCGTTTTAGGGTGTCGCTATTCATAACGTAACGCGTAAACCACCTGCATGCGGGCGGCCTGCATGGAGGGGTAGAGCCCGGCGCCCACTCCGATGATCAAGGCAAAGGCCAGCCCCATCCCCACGGCGGTGAAGAACAGGGATTCCGGCGGATGGGTGCCGAGCCATAGGCTGGTGAGTTCCACCCCTATCCTGCCTAGAATGATGCCCACGGTAACCGCGCCCAGGCTCAGGACCATGGACTCGGCCAGGAACTGGGCCAGGATGTCGCGGTCCTCGGCTCCCATGGCTTTTTTGAGCCCGATCTCCCGGGTGCGGTTGCGTACCGCGGCCATCATCATGTTCCAGATGCCAAAGCCACCCAGGACCAGGGCGGCGAAGGTGGAGACCAGGACAAAGGACTCGATGAGAAAGGCCACGTTCTGGACCCGCTTGAGGCGCACCCAGGCCACGATGATGGACAGGCCGCGCACCGACTGCCGGGCGGTGATTACCTCGGGCAGTTTGGCGGCCACTTGTTCCACGTGGTTGAAGGTGCGCACTCGCACAAAGAGGCGGTTGGGCGGGCTGATGTCCTGGATGCGGTCCTGGGCGGTGGTGATGGGCAAAAAGGCGGTGTGCAGATGGGCGCCCTGCTTGAGGATGTCGAGCACTCCCACGATGAGATAGGTGTCGCGGTCGATCACCAGGTTGCGTCCCACCACGTCGGTGCGGCCGAAGATATCGCGGGCCACCTCGCCGCCGATGACGCAGATGCGCCGGCGCTCGGCCACGTCCTGGTCGTTGAAGACGCGGCCGTGGGAGGCCTGCAGGCTCACGGCGCTCCAGTATTGGCCGTCCACGCCCACCAGGCGGAAGTGGGGCATATCGCGGCCGGGGCTGGTGGCCGGGGTAGGCTTGACGGCCATGACGGTGGCGGTGGCCACGTACTTCATGGCCCGCACCGCCTTGACGGTATCGGGGTAGAACTGTTGGGGCCGGGTGCCGGGGGCGACATCGAAGACCACCCGGATGAGGGTTGCGCCGCCCAGGAGGTCCAGGTCTTGGTTGAACTTGTTTTTAACCTCACCGCCTACGGTGATGATGAGGATCAAGCCGGCGGTGCCCAAGGCGATGATAAGGCCCACGCCGAGGTAGCGGCGGCGTTGCCGCATCACCTGGCGAAAGCTGATATATAGTAGATCGCTGAATTTCAATGGCCGCCCCTTGAACCACTGGTGGGGTGACGGCCGCTGGGGCCAACCCTACCTCGTGCGAATTATGTAGATTACCAGATATCGAGGTTATTTCCCAAGGGTTAGTGCGCGACCGCGCGGTGGCGCGTGGTTGCCAGGCGCCGCCGGAGACCAAGCGGGGGGCGGCATAACCGGCCGCGGCCGGCCGGTGGTTGATCACAGGGTATTCACGCGGGCCCGGGGTATAGGGCCAGCCAGCCGGGCCGGCGCCTGGAGCAGCGCAATCTACGCCCTGCCCGCTCACGTCGCAGGCCCACTTGGTCACAGCCGGGCTCATACCGCCAAGCTGACGCCCGGTTGCCGCTGTTGTATTCGGTTGTGGTTGATTTATCTCGTCGGCCCGACCCAGACCCCTGTTTGCCTTGGCAGCGCCCGGTTGCTCACGCCCGGGGCTGAATGCCCCCGCGCTCGCCCCGCTTGCTTGGCCCCGCTTGCTTGGCCCCTTCGCCCCGCTTGCTTGGCCCCTTCGCCCCGCTTGCTCGCCCCTTCGCCCCGCTTGCTCGCCCCTTCGCCCCGCTTGCTCGCCCCCTCGCCCCGCCCGCTGGCCCCTT
>JAMOVV010000098.1 GCA_027067385.1 Desulfarculaceae bacterium | reverse complement strand
CGGGTGGCCTCCGAGAAGGTGCGGGGAGAGCTGAAAAAGCTAAAGATGATGTCCCCCATGAGCGCCGAGGCCACCGTGGTGCGCAACTACATCGACTGGCTCCTGGGACTGCCCTGGTATGACCGCACCCGCGACAAGCTCGACATCCAACAGGCCCAACAAATCCTCGACGACGACCACTACGGCCTGAAGAAGCCCAAGGAACGCATCCTGGAATTCCTGGCGGTACAGTCGCTCATGCGCAAGATCAGGGGCCCCATCATCTGCTTCGTGGGGCCTCCCGGGGTGGGCAAGACCTCCCTGGCCCGCTCCATCGCCCGGGCCATGGGCCGTAAGTTCATCCGCCTGTCCCTCGGCGGAGTGCGCGACGAGGCCGAGATACGCGGCCACCGCCGTACCTACATCGGCGCCCTGCCGGGCAAGATCATCCAGTCCATGCGCCGGGCCGGCAGCGTCAACCCGGTATTCTGCCTGGACGAGGTGGACAAGATGTCCACCGACTTCCGCGGCGACCCCAGCGCGGCCCTGCTGGAGGTGCTGGACCCGGAGCAGAACTTCGCCTTCAACGACCACTACCTCGACGTGGACTACAACCTCAGCGAGGTCCTGTTCATCACCACCGCCAACACCCTCTACTCCATACCGCCGCCCCTGCAGGACCGCATGGAGATCATCCGGCTGCCCGGCTACACCGAGCTGGAAAAGCTCTCCATCGCCAAGCAGTTCCTGCTGCCCAAGCAGGCCAAGGCCAACGGCCTCAAGCCTGAGCAGGTGGTAATCAGCGACAACGCCATACTAGAGATCGTACGCCGCTACACCCGCGAGGCCGGGGTGCGCAACCTGGAGCGCGAGTGCGGCAGCATCTGCCGCAAGGTGGCCAAGCGACTGGTCTCCCAGGGCAACCCCACCGGTAGCGTGCGCGTGTCGGTGAGCGCCCTGGAGAAGTTCCTGGGGGTGCCCAAGTTCCGCCACGGACTGCCCGAGGACCGCGACTTCGTGGGCCTGGCCAACGGCCTGGCCTACACCGAGGTGGGCGGCGAAGTGCTCACCACCGAGGCCATGATCATGCCGGGTAAGGGCAAGCTGACCATCACCGGCAAGCTCGGCGAGGTGATGCAGGAGTCGGCCCAGGCCGCCCTCACCTACGTGCGCTCGCGGGCCACCGCCCTGGGACTGCCCGAAGACTTCTACCGCCGCATAGACATCCATATCCACGTGCCCGAAGGGGCCATCCCCAAGGACGGGCCCAGCGCGGGCATCACCCTGGCCACCGCGCTCACCAGCGCGCTCACCAGAATCCCGGTGCGCTCCGACTTGGCCATGACCGGCGAGATCACCCTGCGCGGCCGGGTGCTGCCTATCGGCGGACTGCGCGAAAAAATTCTGGCCGCTCACCGCACCAACATCCGCCGGGTGCTGATACCAAAGGATAACGAAAAAGATATCAGGGAGATACCGCAAAAGGTCAGAAAGGCCGTCGAGCTAGTCACCGTGGAGCACGTGGACGAGGTGCTCAAGCTGGCCCTGGCCATCGACGATCCCGAGGACCTGTTTAAGGGCGATAGCCAGCCCTTTATGCTGCCGCGTTCGGTCCCGGATGGGGACCCCTCCGAGGTGCTGGCCCACTAGGGAATAGCCCCGGGAGCCGGCCATTGGCTTGACAGCGCGCCGGCCGCTTGATAAACACGATGGGTTTGCCGAGGATGTGGGCGGGTAGCTCAGTTGGGAGAGCATCGGCCTTACAAGCCGGGGGTCACAGGTTCAAGTCCTGTTCCGCCTACCACAAATCCCCGGCCAGTCGGGCCACGGGACGGCCGTGGGGCTGGTTGCTAAAAAGAACAACTTAACTTGCCGCAGTTACCGCCCATTTAAGTTGACACCGCCGGGCCTGACTGGTACATAAAGTTGCTCATAAGCCGCGCCACCCAAGGGGCCAGGGGCCGAAAGGGACCAAGAGCTTCCGGGAGTAAAGGCACTCGGGGCAGGGCCAAGCAACTGGTGACAGAGCCAAGGGCCATCCGGGAGCGGGCCAAGGCAACCGGGACGGTACCAAGGGTTACCCGGGGCAGGGTCAGGTAAGGCGGCGCAGCAACCTAAAATATACGCGGGGGCGTAGCTCAGCTTTGGTTAGAGCGCCGGCCTGTCACGCCGGAGGCCGCGAGTTCAAGTCTCGTCGTCCCCGCCACTCAAAATAAACCACCGGG
>JAMOVV010000097.1 GCA_027067385.1 Desulfarculaceae bacterium | reverse complement strand
TGGCACCGACAGGTACAATTTTGCCGGAATTATACAAGCAGACGCCCCAAATGGCCAGGCAAACTTGGGAGCTACTATCGACTCGTTGTGCGGCAAAGAGAATAATGATGCGGTGCGGCCCCGCTGCAACACCCGGGAGGGGCCCATGATCCTTAGGGACCTGGGCCGCCGCCTGGGCATCGATAAATACTTTCTCTACCAATCCATGGAAGAGCTGGTGGCCTGGCAGTTGGAGGGCGCCGGGTTTTCGCTGGAGGATTTCCGGGCCAAGGGCTTTGTGGCCTACTGCGATGCCCCCATCCTCTGGGGCCAGCGGGACGGCATCAAGCTTAAGACCGCCGCGGGCAAGATCAAGCTGGTTTCGTCCCTAGCGAACTGACCACTGCCTGCACTTCGAAGCCGCCGCGGAGAGCTCCTCCTAGTCCCGACTGCAGGGCCGCAGGGGGCGTGTGGCACCCCACCGCGGTCCACTACCAAGGCTGACACCCCGCCGGAGGCCTTAGCGCCGGCGGTCTTTTTTGCGATCGATGAGGTGGACCACCTCGAAGAGCAGGGGCACCAGGACCACCCCCAGGATGGTGGCGGCCAACATGCCGCCGAACACCGCGGTGCCCAGGGCCCGGCGGGCGCCCGCCCCGGCCCCGTCGGCCACTACCAGGGGGATCACTCCCAGGATGAAGGCCAGTGAGGTCATCAGGATGGGACGGAAGCGCAGGCGGGCCGCTTGCATAGCCGCTTGGCCGGCCGAGAGCCCGGCTTCGAGGTGGCTTTTGGCGAATTCCACGATGAGGATGGCGTTCTTGCTGGCCAGGCCCACCAGGAGCACCAAGCCGATCTGGGTGTAAACGCTGTTGTCCATGCCGCGGGCCAGCAGGAAGACGAAGGCCCCCAGCATGGCCAAGGGCACCGAGAGCACCACCGGGGCGGGGGTCTTCCAGCTCTCGTATTGCGCGGCCAACACCAGGTAGACAAAAACCACCGCCAAAAGAAAGATGAGCGCTCCGGCCCCGCCGGCCGCCTCTTGCCAGGAGATACCGGTCCACTCGAAACCCATGCCCTGGGGGATGGTTTGCCGGGCCAGGCGGGCCATGATCTTCAGGGCCTGTCCCGAGCTGTAACCCGGGGCGGCCTTGCCCATGATGGAGGCGGCGGGATACATGTTGTAGCGGGTGATGGTGGGGGCGCCGGTGGTTTGGTGCACCGAGACCATGGCCCCCAGGGGCACCATGCCGCCCTGGTTGTTGCGTACCTGCAGGGCCAGGATGTCTTCGGGCCGCGCCCGGAACTTGGCGTCGGCCTGGACCATCACCCGGTAGGTCCGCCCGAATTTATTGAAGTCGTTGACATAGGTCGAGCCCAGGTAGGCCTGCATGGTGCTGAAGACCGAGGAGACCGGCACGTCCATGGCCTTGGCCATGGCCCGGTCCACCTCGGCGGTGAGCTGGGGCACGTGGGCCCGGAAGCTGGCGTAGAGCCCGGTGACGCCCGGCTCGCGGTAGCCCGCGGCCAGTAGCTGACGGGATACTTGCTCCAGGGCGTCCAGGCCCAAGCCGCTACGGTCCTGCAGCATCATCTGGAAGCCGCCGGCCACTCCCAGGCCGGGCAGGGGCGGCATGGAGAAAGAGAAAATATTGGCTTCCTGGATTTGGCTGAACTTGCCTAGCAGGTGTTGGTTCACCGCGTTGATTTGGGTCTGGGGGGTTTGGCGCTGCCCCCAGGGCTTGAGCACGATGAGGTTGCTGCCCATGTTGGACGAGGCGGTGCCGTTGAGTATGGAGAACCCGGTGATGCTGATGTTCTGGGCCACGCCGGGGGTCTCGGCGATTATGCGGTTCACCCGGTTCATCACCGCCTTGGTGCGTTGCAGGCTGGCGGCATCGGGCAACTGGACGTTCACCAGCAGCAGCCCTTGGTCCTCGTTAGGTACAAAGCTGGTGGGGGTGGTGACGATGGCGAAATACACCGCCGCGGCCAGGGCCCCGAAGATCAGCAGGGACACCACCCGCCGCCGCAGGCTCCAGTCCACCGCGCCGAGGTAGGCCTCGGTACCGCGGCCCAGGGCGCGGTTGAACCCGGCGAAGAAGCGATTGGGTTTGCCGCGGCGGCCGCGCAGCAAAAGCGCGCTGAGGGCCGGGCTCAGGGTGAGGGCGTTGATGGAGGAGAAGACGGTGGCCGTGGCGATGGTGAGGCCGAACTGCCGGTAAAGGATGCCTGTTATGCCGCCCATGAAGGCGGTGGGAATGAAGACCGCCAGCAGCACCAGGGTGGTGGCCACCACCGGGCCGGAGACCTCGCCCATGGCCTTGATGGTGGCCTCCTTGGGCGACAGGTCGTTCTCCTCCAGGTTGCGGGCCACGTTCTCCACCACCACGATGGCGTCGTCGACCACGATGCCGATGGCCAGCACCAATCCAAAGAGGGTGAGGGTGTTGATGGAAAAGCCCAGCAGGGACATGACCGTGAAGGTACCGATCAGCGAGACCGGGATGGTGACCGCCGGGATGATGGTGGCCCGCCAGTCCTGCAAAAAGATGAAGACGGTGAGCACCACCAGGAGGGTGGCTATGAGCAGGGTCTCCGCGATCTCCTGGATGGACTCCTGCACCACCAGGGAGGCGTCGTAGGTGACCACGTAGTCCAGGCCCTGGGGGAAGCCGGCCTTGAGCCCGGCCATGGCCCGGCGAATCCGCTGGGAAAGCTCCAGCACGTTGGCGCCGGGCGACTGGTAGATCATGAGCAGGGCGGTGGGCTTGCCGTTAAACAGCGAGGAGACGGCGTAGCTCAAGGTGCCCAGCTCCACCCGGGCCACGTCGCGCACCCGGATGAAGCGCCCGCCCTCACCGGACCGGATGATGATGTCTCCGAACTGCTCGGCGTCCTGCAGGCGCCCGGCCACGGTGACGGTATACTGGAACACCTGTCCCGGCGGGGCCGGCGGTTGGCCGATGACCCCGGCGGCCACCTGCACGTTTTGTTCGCGGATGGCCGCCACCACGTCGGAGGTGGTGAGCCCGCGTTCCTTGAGCTTGCCGGGGTCCAGCCAGATGCGCATGCTGTACTCGTCGGCGCCCATCACGGTTACCTCGCCGACGCCCGGGATGCGGCTGAGCTCGTCGCGCAGGCGCAGGGTGGCGTAGTTGCTCAGGTAGACCGAGTCGAAGGCGTCGTTGTCAGACACCAGGTTGAGGCACATGGCGAAGTTGGGCGAGCGCTTGCGGGTGGTGACCCCGCCCCGGGTCACCTCCTCGGGCAACTGGGAGCTGGCCACCGCCACCCGGTTTTGCACCAGCACCGCGGCCATGTCCAGGTCGGTGCCGGTCTCAAAGGTGATGGTGAGCGCGTAGTTGCCGTCGCTGGTGCTGGAGCTGGACATGTAGATCATGCCGGCTACGCCGTTGACCTGCTGCTCGATGGGCGCGCCCACCGACTCGGCCACCACCCGGGCGCTGGCCCCGGGATAGCTGGCCTGGACCGTTACGGTGGGCGGCTGGATGTCAGGGTACTGCGACACCGGCAGGTTGAACAGGGTGATGGCCCCGGCCAGCACCACCACGATGGAGAGCACGGCCGCAAAGACCGGGCGGTTTATGAAAAAACGCGAGAACATGGTTCAGTCCGCCTGCCCGGCCTTGGCCTGGCCCTGCTTCACCGGGTCGGCGACCATGCCGGGCCGCACCCGCAGCAGCCCCTTGACGATGACCCAGTCGCTGCGCTGCAGGCCCTTGAGGATCACCCGTCGGTCTTTAACCCTGGGGCCGGTGGTAACCGAGCGCTGCGCCACCTTGTTGCCCTTGCCCACCACCATGACATAGCTTCCCTGCTGGTCGGCTCCCAGGGCGCTTTCGGGCACCAACAGGGCGTTTTTCAGCAGGCCGTTGGGTATCTTCAGGCGCACGAAGAGCCCGGGTACCAGCACGGGGATGCTGCCCACCATGCGGTTGGGGAAAACGGTGCGGGCCTCGATGGTGCCGGTGGCCGGGTCCACCTGGTTACCCAGGTAGTCGACCCGTCCCCGGTGGGGATATCCCTGGTCGGTGGCCACCGCCATCAGCACGGTGTTGCGCTTGTCTTCCGGGGGCGGCACTCTGCCCTGCACCAGCCGTTGCACGTGGTGCAGCAGGGCCCGCTCGCTTACGGCGGAATACACGTAGATGGGATCGAGAGTGACCACCCGGGCCAGCAAGGTGGCCTCGCCCTGGCCCACCAGGTTGCCCACGTCCACCAGGTTGCGCGAGATGCGCCCGTTGATGGGTGAGCGCACCTGGGTGTAGCTCAGCTTGATGCGGGCCGAGCGCACCGCGGCCTCGGCCGCCTGGATATTGGCCTCGGCCTGGGCCAGGTCGGCCCGGGCCTGGATCAGGTCCACCTCGCTCACCGCCCGTTGCTTGAAGGCCCGCTGCTTGCGTACCAGGGTGGCCTGGGCCAGGCGGCGTCGGGCCTTGCGCACGGCCAGCTCGGCCTCGGCCTGTTGCAGTTGGGCCTGGTAGGCCTTGGGGTCGATGACAAAGAGCAACTGCCCCTTCTTTACCGGGGTGCCGGGCTTGAAGTGCATGCTCTGCAAGACGCCCTCCACCCGCGCCCGGATCTCCACCGACCGGAAGGCCCGGGTGGTGCCGGTGAACTCGGCGTACTCGATGACGTCTTGCACCGTGGGCTGGGCCACGGTCACCTTGGGCGGCCTGGAGGCCCGGCGGGAGCCCTCGTCCTGTCCGCAGCCGGTGGCCGCCCCCACGGCGACCAACAGCGCCGCGGTAACCCATGCCGTCAATCTCAGCCTTGCTTGCATCGTCTCACCCAGGGGATGGGGTTAGTCCAAAACCGTGCGGTATCGCCGGGGCCGGTTCATTGGCCGGGGGACTTGCCCGGCCCCGGTTTGGGGGGCGCCAGCCGCCAGCCGCCGCCCAGCGCCTTGTACAAACTCACCAGGGCCCCGGCGGCGTTGCCCTGGGCCTGGACCAGTTGGTCGCCGTTTTCAAACAAGGTGCGCTGGGCGTCGAGCACCCTCTGGAAATCGGCCAGGCCCTCCTTGTAAAGGTCCACCGACAGCTTCAGGGTCCGCCGGGCGGCGGCCGCGGCCCGCCGCAGGATGGCGGCTTGTTTCTGCAATTGGTCAAAAGACACCAGGGCGTTTTCCACCTCGCGCAGGGCCCCCAGCACGGCCTGACGGTAGCTCAGCAGGGCCTGTTCCAGGCGGGCGTCCTCGGCCTTTATCTGGCTGCGCACCGCCCCGCCCTGGAAGAGCTTCCAGCTAAAACCCGAGCCCAGGGTGAAGATGCGGCTGCCGGACTGGAACAGGTCGCCGCTGCTGGCAGCCGAAAGCCCGATGGTGCCAAAAAGGGTGAAGCTGGGGTAGAGGTCGGCCGTGGCCACCCCCACCCGGGCGCTCTGGGAGGCCACCCGGCGCTCGGCCGCCCGGATGTCCGGCCGCCGGCGCAGCAGGTCGGCCGGTACCCCCAGGGTGACGATTTGCCGGGGCACCTCGATGGGCCGGACCGTTTGGAACTCCTGGTCCAGGCTGCCGGGGGGCAGGCCCAGCAATACGGCCAGGGCGCTGAGGTTCTTGGCCAGGTCGATGCGCAGGGGAGGCACCTGGGCCTCGGTGCCGGCCAGGACCTCCTGGGCCTGGGAAACGTCCAGGGCCGAGGCCAGGCCGTTGCGAAAGCGGGCCCGGGTGAGGGAGAGCACCTCTTTTTGCGAGGCGATGTTCTCCCGGGTGGTGGCCAGGCGGACCTGGGCGGTGCGCACCTGCAGGTACACCCGGGCCACCTCGGCGTAGAGGCTCACCAAGACGCCGCGCTGGTCCTCCCGGCTGGCCTGGAAGTCGGCCCGGGCCGCCTCGACGGTGCGCCGGATGCGGCCGAAGAGGTCGATCTCCCAACTGGCGTCCATCTGCAGGGAGAAGCTGTTGCCAACGGCGCCGCCGCCGGGGAGTCCGCTGTTCTCGCTGGTCCGCTGCCGCACGGCCTGGCCGCTGCCGTCAACCGCGGGCATCACCGTGCCCAGGGCCACCCCCAGCAGGTGGCGGGCCTCCTTCACCCGGGCATAGGCGCTCTTGAGGTCCAGGTTGCCCGCCACCGCCCGTTGCACCAGGCGGCTGAGCAGGGGGTCGTTGAAAACCTCCCACCACTTGAGAAGAGCCGCTTCGTCAGCCGCCCGGGCGGACCCCGGCGCGTGGCGAAAGGACTTGGGCATGGGGGTTTGGGGCGGTTGGTAGTCCGGCCCCACGGCGGTGCAGGCCGGCAGCAGCGCCAGGGCCATGGCCGGCAAAAGGGCCGCCAGGATTTTTCCTCGCGGCCGGGTACCTGGCCGCCGGGGCCAAAACCACCCTGTGATCCCGTGCTGAAGCATCGCGTTGCTTTTCCCGTAAGCGGCAGCCGGTGCGCTGCCAGGAAGCGGCGTCTTTTAACCTCCGGCTTAACCTTTATCCCTTATCCCGGTGTACTGGTATTTAGTATAAGCCATCACCCATGGGGCTGGAAACGTTTTCCCGGCATGAGCATTGGACCAGGCCACGCACCAGCGGCCGACCGGTTGCCGGCCGTGGCGGCAGCGCGGCCGGCGGGAAAGTGCTACACTGCAGCGGTGGTTGGCACCAAGGACGAGGATGAGATGACCGGAAAACACACTTGGCCCAAGGTTATGGTTTTTTGCTGCCTGCTGGCGCTCATGGTCGGCTGCGCCGCCGCGCAACCCGGACAGCCCCGGCCGCCGGCCAAGCGGCTGGGCCTGGGCTTGCCCTACATCCAGGCGGCCTGGGTGGCCCCTCACCGCATCGGCGGCCTCACCCACAAGACCCTGTGCGTGCAGCTGGACCGGCCCATGATGGTTCTTTCGTCCCTGCAGGGCTGGCGCCAGGTGCGGCGGGTGGGCAACCACTACGTACCCAAGCAGGCCTGGGCCTCCCTGCACGGGCTGAGCCTGCCCGCCATGATCGCTGTCTTTTGGCAGGCCTCCGGCTTTGAGACCCAAGACGGGGCCCTGCTCATCACCGGGGCGGACATGGACCACCTGGCCATCGGCCGGGCGGCCAGCGGCCGGCTCAAGGTGGTAGCCCTGGTGACCGCCGGGGTGCGCAGCAACGCCATGCGCCAGGGAACCGACCAGGGCCGCTTCGTGGAGCCGGGTACCATCAACATTATTATAATGACCAGCCGGCGGCTGTCGCCGCGGGCCATGACCCGGGCCCTGATCACCGTCACCGAGGCCAAGACCGCCGCCCTGCAAGACCTGGACGTGCGCAGCGCCTACCAGCCCCTGGCCTGCCAGGCCACCGGCACCGGCACCGACAACATCATGGTGGTGCAGGGCGCCGGCGCGCCGGCCAAGCTCACCGGCGGGCACAGCAAGCTGGGCGAACTCATCGCCCGGGCGACCTACCAGGGGGTGGTGCGGGCCATCGCCAAGCAGAACGGGATCACCGCCGGCCGGTCGCTGCTGCTGCGGCTGGCCGAGCGCAAGCTCACCCCGCGCGACTTGGCCGGTGGCAGTAGCTGTGGAGCCGCGGCGGTGCGGGAGCTGTTGGCCCACCCCGAGCTGGCCGGCTGGCTGGAGCAGGCCCTGGCCCTGCAAGACGCCTGGCAGCGCCGGCAACTGGGCGATCTCTCCGCCTGGCGCAAACAGTGCCGGGCAGTGGCCGCTGAACTGGGGGTTAAGGTGAGATCGGCCCTGGATGGCCGCGACGGTCCCCTGATGATGGCCCGGGAGGTGCTCCTGGGCTACGCGGCCCAAAGATGCGCCGGCCGCCTATAAAACGGCCGGGGTAACCCGGGGGCGTCCCCGGCCGGGCTCGCGGTCCACCACCACCCGGACCTGGTAGGTCTCCTGCAACAGCCCGGGGGTCAAGACATCTTCCGGCCGGCCCATGGCCATGGCCCGCCCTTGGCACAGCAATAGCAGGCGGTCGCAGTACAGCGAGGCCAGGTTGAGGTCGTGGCTCACCAGGCACACGGCGGTCTGCTGCTCGGCGCTGAGTTTTTCCAGCAACCCCATGATCATCAACTGGTGCCGCATGTCCAGGGCGCTGGTGGGCTCGTCCAAGAGCTGTATCTTGGGCTCGGCCGCCAGGGCCCGGGCCAGCATGAGGCGCTGGCGCTCACCGCCGCTGAGCTCACCGGCCCGGCGGTCGGCAAAGCTGGTGAGGCCGGTGTCGGCCAGGGCCCGCTGGGCCGCCCGGTGGTCGTCGGCCGACTCGAAGAAGCGCTTGCCCATGATGCTGTAGCGTCCCGAGAGCACCGTCTCCATCACCGTAAAGCCAAAGGCCAGCTCGGCCGACTGGGGCACCAGCCCCAGCAGGCGCGAGAGATGGGCGCGGTTGTACTCGGTGATGTCTTGGCCCAGCAAGTCCACCCGGCCCTGGGCCGGCGAGAGCATGCCCGACAGGATGCCCAGGAGGGTGGACTTGCCGGAGCCGTTGGGGCCGATGATGCCCAGCATTTCGCCGGGCCGCAGGTCCAGGTCGATCCCCGAGAGCACCGGCGAGTTGCGATAGGCAAAGTGGATGCCCTTGGCCTCCAGGACGGGGGCGGCCGACGCGTCTACCACCATTGGCTCCCCCGGCGCGCCAGAAGCATTACAAAGAAGGGGGCCCCCAAGGCGGCGGTGACCACGCCCACCGGTATCTGGGCCGGGCTGATCACGATGCGGGCCACCGTGTCGGCGGCCATGAGAAAGCTGGCCCCAAAGAGCGCCGCG
>JAMOVV010000096.1 GCA_027067385.1 Desulfarculaceae bacterium | reverse complement strand
TGGGCGTCAAGGACGAGACCGACCCCGAGCTGGCGGACGAGGTGGAGCACCTGGTGATCCTGGGCATGGGCCAGTTGGGGCGGCTGATCAAGACCTTTCACCAGCACGGGGTCCGGCGGGCCATGATGGGCGGGGCCATCCGCAAGACCCGCCTGTTTCGGGACTTCTGGCCGGACCTCAAGGCCATAAGCGAGTTTCGCAAGATGCGCCGCCGGGGCGATGATCGCCTGCTCAGCGGCCTGGCCCGGGTGCTGGAGAGCGAGGGGGTGACCATGGAGGCCGCCCACCAGTTGGTGCCCCAGTTGGTGGCCACCCCGGGGGTGTACACCAAGCGCGGGCCCAGCCAGCGCGAGATGGACGACATAACCCTGGGTTGGGAGGTGGCCGGCCAGTTGGGCCGCCTGGACGTGGGACAGTGCGTGGTCACCAGCCGGGGCATGGTCACCGCGGTGGAGGCGGTGGAGGGCACCGACCGGGCCATCGAGCGCGGCGGACGCCTGGCCGGCGGCGGCGCGGTGGTGGTCAAGCGCAGTAAGCCCCAGCAGGACCTGCGCTTCGATCTGCCGGCGGTGGGACCCACCACGGTGGAGGCCATGGCCTCCTCGGGTTGCGCCTGCCTGGCGGTGGAGGCCGGCCGCTCCCTGGTATTTGACCGCGCCGCCATGGTGGCCGCGGCCGACAGCTATGACATATGCGTCCTGGGCCTGGACCGGCCGGGGCCGCGGGAGTGAAGTACCCATGACGCCGGCACCCCACGTGATGATCTCGGCCGGGGAGGCCAGCGGCGACCTGCACGCCGCCGAGGTGGTCCGGGCCCTGGGCCAGCGGTTGCCCGGGTTGCGCTGCAGCGGCCTGGGCGGGCCGGCCATGGCCAGGGCCGGGGTGGAGCTGGTGCACCGCATGGAAGACCTGGCGGTGATGGGCTTCAGCGAGGTCCTGTCCAGGCTGGGGGTGATCTGGTCACGGCTCAAATCACTCAAGCGCCACATGGCCGAGCAGAGGCCCGACCTGCTTATCCTGGTGGATTTTCCAGACTTCAACCTGCGCCTGGCCCGGGCGGCCAACCGGCTGGGCATACCGGTGCTGTATTTTATCGGTCCCCAGGTGTGGGCCTGGCGGGCCAAGCGGGCTCGCAAGGTGCAGGCCCTGGTGGACCGCCTGGCGGTGGTCTTCGCCTTTGAGGTGGACGTGTGGTACCACCTGGCCCCGGACCTCAAGGTGCGCTTCGTGGGCCATCCGGTGGTGGACGAGTTACCGGAACGCTATGACCAGGGGACGCCCCTGCCCATCCCCGAGGCGGCCGAGGTGGTGGGGATTTTGCCCGGCAGCCGGGGCGGGGAGATTCGGCGTATGCTGCCCATGCTGCTACAGGCGGCCTCCCTGATTCACGGCCGGCGGCCGGGGCTGCATTTCGTGTTGCCGGTGGCTCCCGGCCTGGACCGCGGTGAGCTGGAGCCGTACCTAGAGCACGCGCCGCCGGGGCTCACCATCGTAAAGGGCCAGGCCGGGCGGGTGATGCGCCGGGCCCGGCTGCTGCTGGCCGCCTCGGGCACCGTCACCCTGGAGGCGGCCCTGGTGGGCACCCCCCTGGTGGTGGTCTACCGCACCGGGTGGTTAAATTACCTGGTGGCCAAGAGGCTGGTGAAGCTGGACTATATTTCGTTGCCCAACCTGGTGGCCGGCCGTCGGGTGGTGCCGGAGTTGATCCAGGGCCGGGCCACGCCGGAGGCGGTGGCCGCCGAGGGTATGGCCCTGCTGGAGAGCGAGGAAAATTACCAGAGCGCCGTGGACGACTTGGCCGAGGTGCGCCGGTTGGTGGGCGGTCCGGGGGCCGGGGACCGGGTGGCCGAGATGGCCCAAGAGCTAATGGGAGAAGCCTGATGGCCGAGGCGGGTCAGAGCATGGGCCAGGACGCAAAGCTGTACCGCCGCCTGCTGGGCGAGGTGAAACCCTATTGGCGCCGCCTGGCTGCGGCCATGGTGATGATGGCCCTGGTGGGCGGCGCTTCGGCGGCCATGGCCTACCTGGTCAAGCCGATTTTGGACGACGTCTTCGTGCCGCCCCACAAGCCGGAGATGCTCACCACTCTGCCCCTGCTCATCATCGGGGTGTTCGCCATCAAGGGGCTCAGCGCCTATGGCCAACTATACCTCATGCAGGCGGTGGGCCAGTCCATCGTCACCAACTTCCGGATACGCCTGTTCGCCCACCTGCAGCGG
>JAMOVV010000095.1 GCA_027067385.1 Desulfarculaceae bacterium | reverse complement strand
GGTGAAGACCTCCTGGCCGCCGGCGAGATCGACGGTTTCCTGGCCCTGCGCCAAGAGCCGGCCGGGGTGGCCCCCTACCTGTTCCGCGACCCCGCCGAGTTGGCCCAGCTTTCCCTGGGCGACGGCGACGAGCCCGGAGAGCACCGCTACCCCCTGGTCAAACTGCTCACCCGCATACTGAACAGCGCCCCGGACCAGACCCTGGGCATCCTGGTGCGGGGCTGTGACGAGCGGGCCCTGTACCGCCGCTTCCACGACGACCGGGTGGAGCCCTTGCGGGAGAAGCGGGTGGTGATGGTGGGCTTTTCCTGCCCGCCGGAGTTGGCCCAGAGCTGCCGCTGCGAGAAGCCCTGGCCCGACCACCTGACCGCTGGCCAGCGCACCGAGGGTGTCGCCCCGCCCCGGCCGCCGGAGGATCTACTGGCGGCCCTGGAGGAGTGGCTCGGCACCTTCGACCGTTGCGTCAAGTGCTTCGGCTGCCGCAACGTCTGCCCGGTGTGCTCCTGCCTGGAGTGCACCATGGAGAGCGAGCCCCACGTGCCCCAGCGCGAGCTGCCGGTGGCCAAGAGTTTTTTGATGACCCGCGCCATGCACATGGTGGAGCGCTGCGTGTACTGCAACCTGTGCGAGCAGGCCTGCCCGTCTGGCATACCGCTCACCGACCTCTACCGACTGGTGGCCCGCCTCACCGGCGGGGCGGGTCGCAGCCAGGAGATGGCGCGCCGCACGGCCTGAGGGGCCGGCGGCGCCGTAAGAACGCGGAGGCGTTTTCATGGAATACAAGACCACCCTTACCACCTGCCCCTACTGCGGCTGCGGGTGCAACTTCTACCTGGAGACGGTGGACGGCAGGATCGTGGGCACCACCCCGGCCCAGGAGGCGCCGGTCAACCACGGCCGGCTGTGCGTCAAGGGCTGGAACGTGCACGAGTTCGTGCAGAGCCCCAAGCGGCTGAAATCCCCCCTGCTGCGCAAGGACGGCCGACTGGTGGAGGTCTCCTGGGACGAGGCCCTGGAGTTCACCGCCCGGCGCCTGCAAGAGATCAAGGAACAAGACGGCCCTGATGCCATCGCCTTCTTCGCCTCGGCCAAGCTCACCAACGAGGAGAACTACCTGCTGCAAAAGATGGCCCGGGCCGCGGTGGGCACCCACAACATAGACCACTGCGCGCGTCTCTGACACAGCTCCACGGTGGCCGGTCTGGCCGCCGCCTTTGGATCGGGTGCCATGACCAACTCGGTGGACGAGCTGGCCGACGCCGAGGTGATCTTCATCATCGGCTCCAACACCAGCTCCTCCCACCCCCTGGTGGCCACCCGCATCTTCGAGGCCAAGCAAAAGGGCGCCAAGCTGATGGTGGCCGACCCGCGCCGCATACAGATGGCGCTGTTGGCCGACCTGTACCTGCCCCAGCGCCTGGGCAGCGACGCCGCCCTGCTGAACGGCATCATGTACGAGATCCTGGCCCAAGGCTGGGAGGACAAGGAGTTCATCGCGGCCCACACCGAAGGCTTCGATGAGTTCAAGAAAGTGGTGGAGGACTACCCGCCCGACAAGGTGTCCCGGATCACCGGGGTGCCGGTGGAGGACATAAAGAAGGCGGCCGAGCTCTACGCCCAGGCCGAGCGGGCCTCCATCGTCTACTGCATGGGCATCACCCAGCACACCTCCGGGGTGGACAATGTAAAGTCCCTGGCCAACCTGGCCCTGCTCACCGGCAACCTGGGCAAACCCGCCACCGGCGTGAACCCCCTGCGCGGGCAGAACAACGTGCAGGGCGCCTGCGACATGGGCGGACTACCCGACGTGTATCCCGGCTACCAGAAGGTGGACGCCATCGACGTGCAGGCCAAGTTCGAGAAGGCCTGGGGCGTGTCGCTGAGCAGCAAGCCGGGCCTCAAGATCCCCGAGATGCTGGAGGGCCTGGCCCACGGCCAGGTCAAGGCCCTGTGGGTGGCGGGCGAGAACCCCTTCATGAGCGACCCCGACACCAACCACGTGGAAAAGGCCCTGGCCATGGCCGAGCTGGTGGTGGTGCAGGACATCTTCCTCAACGAGACCTGCCGCTTCGCCCACGTGGTGCTGCCCGGCGCCTCGTTTGCGGAAAAGGACGGCACCTTCACCAACACCGAGCGCCGGGTGCAGCGGGTGCGCAAGGCCATCGAGCCCGTGGGCCAGGCCAAGGCCGACTGGCAGATCGTGCAGGAGGTGTCGCGGCGGCTGGGCCTGGAGATGAACTACGCCTCGCCGGCC
>JAMOVV010000094.1 GCA_027067385.1 Desulfarculaceae bacterium | reverse complement strand
TGAGTATCTCTACGAAACCGTGGCGCCCCAGGAGGCGGTGGACCTGCTCTTTGGCGAATCTGTCTGCAACCATGTCTACTCCCAGAAGATGCAGGCCGCCATGAACTTCACGCCGGTGGCCCTGGAAGTGGACCTGATGCCGGCGGATACCTACAGCAAGGAGAAAGCCGCCACCGGCCGGGTGGCCGGCCTGCTGGACTGCCGCACTTACATCGCCGGTCCCCACCGGGTGTACCTGCCCCGGCTCTACCAGGAACAGTTGGCCTATTTGTACGAAGGCTTAGATGACGCCCGCCAGGCCGACGTCTCGGACCAGTCCCCGCCGTCCACCGCCGCCAGCGACCTGGACGCCCGCCATTTCGAGCACGCCGGGGTAACCAGGGTCACGGTCCAGGAGATAGGACCGGACTTTACCAGCCGCCTGGAACAAGCCGAGGCCGAGGCCGAGGCCAACCAGGCCGTGGTGGTGCAGCTCTGGCTGCCGATCACCTGTCCCTGGGTGGGCCAGGCGGTAACAGACCTGCGCGAGCGCGGCTATTTCCTGGGCGGCATCCTGCCCCGCTGGTTCGGCCACGACGGCCTGCTGATGCAAAAAATAAACGCCGAGCCCTACTGGGACGGCATCAACCTGCACCTGGACCGGGCCAAGCGTATCCGAGATATGGTCTACGACAGTTGGCGCCAGAGCAGCCGGGGGTAGTCGGCCGCGGCGCGTCGCTTGCGTCGTCGGATTACTCGGCGGTGGGCTTTTTCCACCCACTGGCCATGACCACCAGGACCAGACCCAACAGGCACACCCCGGCGCAGGCGGTGAACAACACGCCGTAGTCCGTGGCCTCCAGCAGCACCCCGCCCAAAAACGGCCCGATGAAATAGCCGCCCTGCATCATCTCAAAACCCAGGTTGGTGTTGAGCGCCCGGAAACGGGGCTCGGAGATATTGAAAATCAGGGCGCTCACCGAGGGCACCAGCACGCCCCAGGCCAGGCCGAAGACCACGGCCAGCCCAAAGAAAAACCCGGGGTGGTGGACATGGGGCAAGGCCAGGTAGGCCCCGGCCAGTACGCCGAGCGACAGGACCATGGCCCCCTTTTTGCTAACCCTGTCCAGGTAGGAGCCCAGGCCCAGGCGGATGGCTATCTCCGCCGCCGAGGACAGGGTGAAGAACAAACCAGGGGCGGCCAGCGACAGGCCCTTGCCAAAATCCCCGATGTAGTAGAACAGGATGGAAAAGGCCGAGTACATCACCAGCGACAGGCCCATGAGCGAAAGGATCATGGGGTGTTTCAGGTTGGCGGCCAGCTCCCGCCGGTTAAAGGCATAGGCGCCGCCCCGCTCCGCATGGACCGGGCGAATCAGGGGCAGCAGGAGGAGGATGCCGGCCACCGGGATGGTGGTGACCGTGAGCACCGCCAGGTAGCCGCCCAACAGGCGCTCCAGGGTAGGCAGCAGCGGCGGCACCAGGGCGAACGGCAACAGCACCACCACCCCCACCACGCCAAAGGCCTGCCCACTGTGCGAAGGCGGTATGCACCCGGTGAGGGCCGACATGGCGGCGGCGGCCATGAGCACGTAGAAGGAACCGTGGGCCAGGCGCAGTACCGTCAAGGCGGCAAAGCTGTGGGCCAGGTTGTAGGACAGCAGGCAGGCCACCGTGCCGAGTACGCCCCAGAAAATCCAGCGACGCGCGTTGCTCGGCTGCAAAAACGGGCTGATGAACGGCCGCACCACCAGGGCAGCCAGGGAAAACAGGCCGAGGACCAGCCCGATGTTGGACTGGCCCATGCCCAGGCCCTTGAGGTAGCTGTTGAACTGGAAGAAGACCGACATATTGCTGAAGTTCAGCAGCAGGATGAAGTTCAGGGCCACGAACGAAGGCGTCCACAGCTTTTCGGTTTTGGCGGTTTGGTTGCTGGCTTCCACAACGCTCTCCTCTAGTCGACGCATTATAGCAGGAGCCGGTGCTTAGACCATAGCTTTCGCATCCGCCCCGGAACAAGCTCCCCAACGGACCCGGGGCCGGTCCCCCGGGTCGGCCAAACGCTAGCGGTGGTGGTGATAGGCCTTGTGGACAATCTGCCATCCCTGCTTGCCCTGGTGCAGGGTGAGATAATCGGTAAAGCGCAGGCCCAGATACTCGTCTTCCACCTTGGCCACGGCCACCTGGCCGGTAACGTCGATGGACACCACGCGGTTGTTGTTGGCGTCACCTCTTTGGGCCGGCGACCGGGAGCGGCCGAAAAGCTGCAGGAAGTCCTCCAGGCCGATCCAGGAGAA
>JAMOVV010000093.1 GCA_027067385.1 Desulfarculaceae bacterium | reverse complement strand
GACCTGCTGGCCTTTGGCAGCGACTTGCCCGGCCGGCCGCAACTCGCAGACCTGCTGGAGGGCCTAAGCGGCCTAAAAAGCGTAAGCTGGCTTCGTACCCTGTACTTACACCCTGATTATCTTGAACAATCCCTAGTCCGCGCCATGGCAGCCCTGGACAAGGTAGTGCCCTATTTCGACCTTCCCCTGCAGCACATCGCCGACAAGGTACTGGCGGCCATGGGCCGGCGGCGTAGCGGTGGCCAGTTGCGCGAACTGCTGGCCATGATTCGCCAGACCATACCCCAGGCCACCCTGCGGGCTACGGTTATGACCGGCCATCCCGGCGAGGGGCCGGCCGAGTTTGACGAGCTGATGGAGTTCATCGCCGAGGCCCGGCTGGATCACCTGGGATGCTTTGCCTACAGCCCCGAGGCCGGCACCCGCTCGGCCCGGCAAGAGGCCCCGCCGCGCGAGGAGGCGCGGCGGCGCCGCGACGAGGTGATGGCCCTGCAGCGCACCATCAGCGCCCCAAAGCTGCGGGCCATGGTGGGCCGGGAGCTAGACCTCCTGGTCCTGGGGCCGCACCCGGAGAGCGACCTGCTGGGCCACGGCCGCTTGGCCAGCCAGGCCCCAGAGGTCGACGGCGTGGTGATCATCACCGACGGCGCGGCCGAGCCGGGCGAGCTGGCCCGCTGCCGCATCACCCAGAGCCACGACTACGACCTGGAAGCGGTGATCGTGGGCCAATCCCAGAGCGCGGCCGAGGCGACACTCCAGGGATAAATCCCAATCCAAAATAATTCACTACCAGCAATAATGATCAGCCGGCGGGCGGGCACTAACGGATCGAAGGACCAAACGCGGCGATGATCGTGGACGCCGGCGGCCTAAAGCTCGGGCGGGCGGTGAGCCGGGGTGAGCCCCACCGACTCCAGCCAAGACAAGAAATCATTTAGGGCCCGTTTAGCGTACTGGCGACCGCGCTGCTTCTTGGGATAGCGTTTTTCCAGGGCGCTAAAAAGACCAAAGTTCACGTTCATGGGCTGGAAGTGCTTGGAGGCGGTGTCTTGCAGGTGATGGACCAAGGCGCCCATGGCCGTGGTCGGCGGCGGCAGGGCAGGGGACTGGCCGAGCAAGCCCATCGCCGCCAGCCAGCCGCAGAGCATACCACTGGCCGACGACTCCACGTAGCCCTCCACGCCAGAGAGCTGGCCAGCCACCAGAATATTTTCAGCGGTTTTTAATCGCAAATCTGGCCTGAGTACCCGCGGCGCGTCTATAAAACTGTTGCGGTGGATCGATCCCAGGCGCACGAACTCGGCGTGGGCCAGGGCCGGGATGAGTCTGAATACCTCCAGTTGGGCCCGGTGGGTTAGTTTGGTCTGGAAACCCACCATATTGAGCAACCGGCCGGCGGCGTCCTCCTTGCGAAGCTGCAGAGCGGCAAAGGGGCGCTGGCCGGTCCGGGGGTCGGTGAGCCCCACCGGCTTCATGGGACCAAAGAGCAGGGTCTTCTCGCCCCGGCCGGCCATCACCTCGATGGGCAGGCAGCCTTCGAAAAACTTGGGCTTTTCAAAATCCCGCAGGGGCACCTGCTCGGCCGTGGTGAGCGCGGCGTAGAAGGCGGCGTACTCCTGTTGGCTAAGCGGGCAGTTGAGGTAATCCCCCGGGGCGTCGCTGTAGCGGTCGGCCCAAAAGGCGTGGTCCATGTCCACCGATTCAGCGGTGACGATGGGGGCGATGGCGTCGTAGAAATGCAGGTGGTCCGTCCCGGCCAGGCGGGCCAGCTCCGCGGCCAGGGGGCCGTCGGTGAGCGGACCGGTGGCCAGGATGACCGGGCCGTGCTCCGGCAGGCGCTCCACCCGCCTATTAACAATAGTAATACACGGCTCGTCGCGCACCGCCTGGTCTAGCACGGCGGCAAAGCGCTCGCGGTCCACGGCCAGGGCCTTGCCGGCGGGAACCCGGGTGGCCTCGGCGGCGCGCGTCACCGCCGAGCCCATCAGCGACATCTCCAGCTTGAGCAGACCCACCGCCGAGGTGGGATCGGCCGAGCGCAGGGAGTTGGAGCAGACCAACTCGCCCAAAAGCGGCGAGTTGTGGGCCGGGGTGAGGTGCCGGGGCTTCATCTCCCACAGCTCGACCATAACTCCCAGGCGGGCGGCCATGAGGGCGGCCTCGCAGCCGGCCAAGCCGGCCCCGATGATGGTTAACTCCGTTTCCATGGCCATGCATGCTACCACAGCCACCTTCAAGCTACCACGTCCACCTTGACAATTATTCCCCTCCGAGTCATAGTCTTAGGCACGATCACGG
>JAMOVV010000092.1 GCA_027067385.1 Desulfarculaceae bacterium | reverse complement strand
TCTTGCGGGCCGATTCATCGGGCAGATCCAGGTAGTCCACCTTGGTGTCGCCCTTGAGCAGGCGGCTGATGAGCTCGCCGGTGACCCCGGGCCCCACCGGGTTATCATTTTCGTCCACCACCTTGAACTCCATCACCCCGGGCAGGGGCTTGCCGAAGCTGCCGATGGGGCCCTTGCCCGGCGGCTTGTAGGCGAAGCCGCCCTCCACCGCCCCGTACCATTCCAGAATCTTTACCCCGAAGCGCTTCTCGAACTGTTCCCAGATGGCCACCGGAGTGCCGGCGCTGATCACCACCTTCACCGGGTTGTCGGCATCATCCGGCCTCTCCGGCTCGTTGAAGATGCCCGCGGCCATGCCGCCTAAGAGGGAGAAGCTGGTGCAGCCGAAACGGCGGCAGATGTCCCAGATGCGGCTCTTGGTGAAGCGGGGGCTGAAGACCGCCGTGAGGCCGCCGTAGAGGGCCGGGAACATGGTCACCGCCTGGGCGTTGCCGTGGGTGAGAGAGAGCCCGTTGTAGAGCACGTCGCCGGGCTTGTAGCGCCAGACGATCTGGCGCAGGATGTTGAAGATGCCGGTGCGGTTGTTGCGGATCAAAACCCCCTTGGGATCACCGGTGGTGCCCGAGGTGTAGATGATCTGCATGGGGTGACGCAAGTCGAATATCTGCTGGTCCACTCGGGCCCAGGCGTCCTGGTCCAGAGTCTGGCCCAGGTTGTAGAACTCCGGGTCCTCGGGCACCTCCTGGTCCGGCTGGTAGGCCACGGCCATGAACTCCACCCCGGGCAGGTCCCCTTTTACTTCCTTGAGGGCCTCCAGGGTCTCGCCGGAGGCCAACACCGCCTTGGCCCGGGAGTGGTTGATGAAAAAGCGCAGGCGCTCGCCCCGGGAACGGGGGTCCACCGGCACCATGATGGCGCCGATGGTGGTGGCGGCCAACAGGGCGTAGATGAACTCGGGGTAGTTGCGCATGAACACGGCGAAGGTGTCGCCCTTTTGCAATCCTCGCTCCAGAAACAGACGGGCCAGCTTGTTGGAGTTCTGGTAGAGGTCTTGGTAGGTGAGCACCGTGGGTTCATGCTCACCCCGTTCAAAGACGAATATCTCCCGTTCCGGCTGGCTGTCGGCCTTGAGCTCCACCAGGTGCGAGGCGATGATCTGGTTAAGATGGGCCTTGGACATGATGATTCTCCCTGGGCCTAGTCTTCCACGGCCCCGATGAAGCCGCGGGTGAAGGTGGGGAACTCCTTCTCGAAGGTCTGGTCCCAGTGCTCCCGGGTCCAGAACTTGTGCCGATCGAAGAAGGGGTCTTGCTTGGCCGCGCTAACCGCCACGCTGGCCACGATGTCGCAGTCCTCGATGATCTCCAGGGCCTTGGCCGAAAAGGCCAGGGTGCTGAAGACCCGGCAGTGCAGGCCCAGGCGCCAGGCCGCGGCCGCGGCCGCGTTGGCCGCCAGGTTCAGGTTGAGCACCCGGAACATGCAGGCCGGTCCGTTGGAGGTAAGCGACTCCATCTCCTCGACCCGGTTCATCTCGGCGCAGGAGGGATACCCGCAGGCCCCGCAGTCATAACCAAAGACCGACTTGCGCTTGTCGCCCAGGAGCAAAAGGGCCCAGGGCTCCTTGATCAGCTCCATTACAAAGCGACCGTCCCGGGCGGCCAGGGGGGACATGTCGCCCAGGGACAGGGCGTAGTTGGCTATCTCCTCCATCTCCTCCTGGCCCACCGAGATGATCTTTAGGGTGTTCTTGCCCCCAAAACGTAAGCTGTTGTGGGCGGCCAGCACCATCAGCTCCACCGCTTGCTCCAGGCCGGCCTGCACCAACTCGTCCATATGCCTTATCGCCATGGCCCCTCTCCTAGCTATAGATGGAACGGAACTGCGGCCAGAGCCGCTGGATGATACGGTCGTTCATGCTGCGCTGGTTGATCTCGGAGTAGCGCAGGGGAATATCCCGGAAGGGGGACTTCTCGGTGATGCTTATGCCCACTCCCAGGGCAAAGCCGGTGTCGCGGGGCAAAAGCCCCAGGCGCATGCCGGCCAGGCCGGCCGACCAGTAGGCCCCGTAGTCGATGCCCAGGTTGCGGGCCTGGGAGATGAGTCCGTCCAGGGCGTAGGCGATATTGGCCGCCCGGAAGATGCACAAGGGCCCGGTGAAGGCCACCCCCGGACCGGCTTGTAGGCGCTCGGCCTCGCGCAGGTAGTCGCAGGTGAGCCGACCGCACATGTTGCAGTTGATGTCCGAGGGGTCGTTGAGCGAGCGTAGGGAGGTGATGAGGATCACCGCGTCGGCGTCGCGCAGCATGGCCGCTTCGCGCCGGAAGAAATCCCACTTCTCCTTCTCCTCGGCCAGTTCCTCCATCTTCTGGCACAGGTCCTCGATGTCGCAGGGGTCCTCCATAATATGGAAGGTACACTCTCCCACCCCACCCACCCGGGGAGAGGTGGTGCCCGAGGCCAAGAGCAGTCGGGCCGCGATGGCCACCGCCTGGCGCCGGTCCTCCTGGTACTGCCTAATGGATCTTTCCATACTCATGACAACCTCCCTCATGTCTCCAGGCCAAAGGAAGCGGCGATCTCGGGGTAGGCCTGGTAGGCCGGCTTCAACAGGGGCAAAAGCTTCAGCACCTTGGGCAGGGGCCCCTTGGCCTTGATCAGCCCCTTGGCCAGAGCCACCGGCATGCTCACCTGCTTGAGCCAGAACCGATGACAGGTGTCTCCGCCCAGGCTCATGGTCACCGTGGGCTTTATCCCCTCGGGCGCCCCGCAGTGCACCTGGCCGTCCGGGGTGAGCCAGATTTCGCCATTGGGCTGGGTTATCTGGAAACGGATCACGATGCCCGAGTCCCGAAACTTGGGCCCCATTTCGGGATCGGCCAGCAGGGTGCGAAACAACTGGCCCAGGACCTGGTACATCTTTTCGGTGCTCTCGAATACCGGCATGAGCATCTCCTTTCCTTGAAGATATTGCCTCAGCCGCGATCCCGGCCGCCGGTGAGCAACAGGCTCACCGCCCGCCTCAGTGACCGGATCGCCCAGCGGCTGGAGTGGGTGTCCGGGGCCAGGGACCAGCGGGTGGCGATCCCCTGGTAGATGGCCGATACGGTGCGCGCCGCCTCCTCGGCGTCGGGCACCTGGAACAGGCCCTGGTCCATACCCTCCTGGATGCTCTCCTGCAGAAGCTCTATCCAGCCCTCCACCCAGTTGTGGAAGTCGCGCCGGAAGCTCTCCTCCTGGGAGGCCAGGGCCATGAAGTCAAAGAGCAGGCGATACCCCAGGGGTACGTCCGGGTCGTCCCAGTCGTAGAGCCAGGTGAAAGAGAGCACCTTGTCCATGGGGTCCTGGTAGCGGTCCCGGTTGCGGCGGCCGCGCTCGAAGATGGTGTCGTAGAATTCGCTCACCGCCGCCTGGATGAGCTCCTGCTTGGTGGGAAAGTAGTGCACCAGGCCACCCTTGGACATGCCGGCCCGCCGGGCCACCAGCTCCAAGGTGAGGTTCTGGAAGCCCAGTTCGGCTATGGTACGCAGGGCGGCCTCTATGATCTGGGGCCGGCGCAGGGCCTGCAAGGCTGGATTAACACCCAAGGTTTATCTCCGCAAAAGTTTGTCTCCGCATAGGGGGCGTCACTGTCCCCCCCCGGAAAAGTGGGTTGGCCTGTAGCCAGCAAGGCCATATGACATTTCAAGGCTTGCCCCCGCCGGTGCCGGCCAGGCCATCTCGCTGTCCCAGCCTTGGCGACAGGGCCACAACCGACTGGTCGTTCTATAAACCAACTGGTCGGTTTATAGAACAGAGTCACAACCAAAGTCAAGCCAAATATAGATTAAAATGAACGTGGCCGTCGATCGGCATCGACATTCACACGTCATTAAGCCTGTTTTGCGCACTAGGGGATGACGGGTTGGTAGTAAAGAGAGCTAGGATCACCACCAGCGGGGAAGCTTTTTCTGAATTGGTAATGCCATGGCCGGGACGGTGATCGGCCTTTACAAATTAGAAGGCGGTCCCCTGGCGGAACCTTGATGCCGTGGAGTTCGCCACCTTGGAATGGGTTGATGGGTTTAACAACCGGCGGCTGCTGGAGCCCAATCGGAAATATCCCGCCGGCGGAGATGGAACAGGCGTACTATCAAGACAAAGAAGCTCAGACCATGGTGGCCTGACTCAGATAAATGAGCCTCCGGAAAAACCGGGGCGGTTCAGTTGATCTCCTGCGGGTAGGTTGGGCTGGGACTTTTCATGAAAAACCTGCCAACATCGCGAAAAACAAGAAAATAGGCGGAATGTGATTAATGAGCAATTGCAATGCTTTCCAGTTATTTGAGAAGGTTGGGAAGCCAAAGAGGTCATCCTCCTAACCTACCACCGTGGGGACGTTGCGCCGTTGGCCTGCCCTATCTGGCTGCCAGGGCAGCAGAAGGCATGCTCGGCACGGTGCAGACTACTCTTCTTTTTTCATGCCCAAGATGCGCATGCGTGAATAGAGGCTGGTGCGTTTGACACCAAGAACCTGGGCCGCCCCTCCATCACCTCCAATGCGCCCGCCTGTACGATCCAATACATGCCTAATATAGCGGCGCTGGACTTCATTCAGGGTGGGCAGGTCAGCGAAGGGATTTTCGGGTCTCATCTGGATATCAGCCGGCAGCTGAATCTCTAGCTGGTGATCGTCTGATAGCAGTACGGCCCTTTCTATAATGTTACGAAGTTCGCGAATATTTCCCGGCCAGCGGTACTGACGCAGCATCTTCTCCTGCGCCGGGGTCAATGTCAGCCCCTGGCGCTGGTACTTGCGGGCGTAGCGATCGAGAAAATGCCCGGCCAGCAAGGCGATGTCTTCCCTGCGTTCACGTAAGGGTGGCAGGTGGATGGGGATCACGTTGAGCCGGAAGTAGAGATCCTCGCGAAAACGTCCTTGCTTGACTTCTCGGACCAGGTCCCGGTTAGTGGCCGCCACCAAGCGAAAATCCGAGGAGATCAGGCGTGTTCCCCCCACGCGGTTGAATTCCTTGTCCTGCAGAGCGCGTAGCAGCTTGGCCTGGGCCAAGAGGGACAGTTCGCCGATTTCGTCCATAAAAAGTGTCCCTTGATGCGCCAGCTCGATGCGTCCGATCTTGCGCTTGTCAGCGCCGGTGAAGGCACCCTTTTCATGGCCAAAGAGCTCGCTTTCCAGCAGATTCTCGGGGATCGTAGTAGAGTCCACAACGATGAAGGGCCCCTTGGCGCGCAGGCTCTTGGTGTGGATGCTCCTGGCCAGCAGCCCCTTGCCAGTACCGGTCTCGCCGGTCACTATGACCGTGGACTCGGTGCGCGCTACCTGTTCCACCTGTGCCAGTACGCGGGCCATGACAGGTGAGCGTGCCATGATGCCGGTCCTTTCCTTTTCCATGTGGATGGATTTTTCAGAGGCCAGCAGATTGCGCTCTTTCTTGAGCCGCAGGTAATCGAACCGGCGTTCGACTACCAGGTTGGTGTGGCGAGCCATTTCCTTCATGAGCGCTAGGTCTAAAAAGTCAAAAGCATCGTCGAGGTAGGAGTTGTCGTAATAGAGTACGCCGTGGACCCGGTCGCGCACTTCGATGGGAATGGATAAGACTGAACGAATGCCGCTGTTGCCGGCGTCCTCGGCGGTGGGTAGGCGTCCCATACGGGGCTGGCGAGTGCGGTGGGTTTCGAGTATCAGCTCCATACTTTCGCGAAAGGTGTCGTGTTGTACTTCCTTGCAGCTAAGGTTGCAGGCGGCCCTTAGTTCAGGTTTGGTGCTGAACCGGCCCTCCTGGAACCAGAACAGTCCACTGCGTTCGGCACCGAACATGCCACTGGTGGCGGTGAGCACCCTGGCGAGTATCTCGTGCCGGTCCTCGCTGGGATACAGGGACTCGAGCATGGCGAGGTAGGATTGCAGGAACCCCTGGCTGCGCAACTGAGAGTCTGTGCGGCGGTCTTGTTCGCAGACCAGTTGGTTAAACTCATTGGGAAAGAACTCTTCCACGTAGCCGCCCAGCAGATTGCGGGCGCGCCGGACTAGCTGCCGCGCAGCGTCCCGGTTGCGTTCCTGTAACTCAATGCGGGCCATATCGAACAGGGTTTTGGCCTGCTGGATGCGTCCGCCCGACAGAACCAGTAGCCTCTCGCTCTCGGCCAGGTCCCGCATGATGATCTCGCGTCCCTTGCCCTGGGCGGCGTGGTCTGCTGCACGTAGACGCAAGGCCACACCGTGCAGGAATACGTTGCCCCCTTCGAGGAGCCGCTTGGCCAGCACGGGATACTCGAAATCCGGAATGGGTTTGAAACCCAGGCTGTGAAGCTTGTGCACTATCTCCAATATCCAGGGAGAGGCAAATTGACGCACCAAGCCTGCCCGTGAGCCGATTTCGACGGTTTGACGTAGTACCTCGTAGGCAGCTTCGATATGACCGTCTAGGAAATTCAGCAAAGCCAAACCACCGCCGGCGAAATAGCAGGCCAGGGCATTCCGGCTGCTTTGCGCTTCTACAAGGGCCGCCTTCAGGTGGCGGGATGCCTCACTGCTTTTGCGCATCAGCGCCAGTACCGTACCCAGCACGGAGCGGATTGTCGTCGCCATGGACGTATTATCCTGGTCGACAGCCAGGCGCCAGTAGTAGTCCAGCCTTCCGATGGCACGGTGAAACTGGCCCAGGTAGATGGCGCAGTAGCCCAGGAAGAACGGGGCCGATGGGGTGGTCAGAAGGGTGGTTTTGGCGCTCTCCAGTATCTGTTCGGCCTTTTCGAAGTGCTTGATAGCTTCCTTGAAAAGTCCCTTGATGAAATAGAATATCCCAATAAACTCAGCCGACTGGCCAAGGATATCTTCATCGTCCAGGTCCTGTATCTCTTTGTGCCCCAGGGCCAGGGCCACCATGGCGTCGTCGCGGCGGTCTGTGAAATAGTATAGCCGGCCGAGGTGCAGGTTGGCCATGGCATGGGAGCGCTGGTCTCCGTATCGGGCGGCCAGAACCTGGGCGCGCAGCAAAAACCGGTCGATGTTCTGAAAGCCTGTGCCCAGCGAAAAACAAAGATTGGAAAGTTCCAGGGTGGATGAGATCAGCAAGGTGCCGCTGTCGCGGTCCTGGTAGTTATCATATAGCCGCCGGACCGCACTTTCGAGGTAGGGGCGGGCTCTTTCCAGGTCGTTGGCCCCCACGGCCCGGCGGGCAATGTCGATTTCGTATTCGGCTGCTTCACGATGGCGGCCCGCCCGGTCGAGCAGGTTGAGCATCCCGATGGGGCCGATGAGAGACTCCATCTTTTCAGAGTGGATGCGCTCCACGATACGGGCCAGGCGTTTGTGGCTGTTGCGCCGATGCAGTTTTTCCTTCACCGCCACCGGTAGGTCCGGGCCGATCGCAAACAATCCCTTGGTGGGTTTTTGTATCCATCCCGCCGGGATGGCCATCTCCAGCAGATTTATTAACGGGCCTGGCGTGAGAGGGGCCAGCACGCCGACGGCCTCGATGGGTACGGGTATCTGGAAGACTTCCAACAGGGCCAGGAAATCCCACTGTTTGCTTTTCAGGTTTGGGACGGATTCTGCCATCTTCGCACCTTTCGTACAAGATTGTTTCTTGTTAACAGAAAGGGGCGGGGTTGCCAACCGATATGACCGTATATGAACGGACGTGTCTTTATAGCAACACGCCGGGTTCTGCTGCTATCCGTGATGCGGGAAAACCATGTGAAATGACAAGGTAAAAGTATGCCCACAGGTTGGCATGGGTTTTGCTCCCGTAGCATTTATCGGCCGCTGTGGCTTGCACGACGAAAACTGCAAAGGTCTTCGTGGCTATGGCCGATATTTAGTCTCGGGTGAGTGCAACCAGGAGACGGCTGAAGATGAACGCGGATAATTTCGCGGATTTTTATTGGCCCCATGGTGCTTAAGGGCTTGGCGTCTAATCTTGTATCCCCCAAGGATGAGCGAGCCGGGGCGGCTATATATCTTGCTCTCCAAAGGGAGCCCGTGGTTTATGGGCCGAGCTTAGCCACTACACGGAAGTATTAGTATGAAGCAGTTCCAAGGCAAGAGTTGCATTGTGACCGGTGCGGCTTCGGGCATCGGCAAAAGCCTGGTAGACGCGCTGGCGAAGCGCGGCGCTCACGTTGTGGCCACGGATGTCAACACCGAGTTGCTGCACAAATCAGCGTCGGCGGTCACGCCATCCGGTGGGGAGGTAACAGCCCGCGAACTTGACGTCACCGACTACGAGGCCTTCAGGGATGTGATTGATGACGTAGTAGCAAAACGCGGCAGGCTGGACTACATCTTCAACAATGCGGGTATTGTCTTTGTTGGCGAATTGCGTGACCAGAGCATTGAGCAATGGCGTAAGGTACTTAATGTCAACCTCCATGGCGTAGTGCACGGCTCTCTGCTGGCCTACAAGCAGATGCTGCGCCAGGGGGGCGGCCATATCGTGAACATATCTTCTATAGAAGGATTGATCCCCTTTCCTGCCACCATGTCTTACGTCACCAGCAAGTTCGGCGTCATGGGACTTTCCCAGAGTCTATGGATCGAAGGTAAGGATCTGGGGGTGGCCGTGAGTGCGGTATGCCCTGGCTTTATCAAAACCCCCATCTTTGAAACCTCTCCCATGGTCGGATACGACCGCCAGCAGTTCCTGAAGGCCCTTTCCGTGTGGGAACGTTTTGGTATCACGCCAGACAAGTGCGCCCAGGCTATCCTTGACGGCGTAGCCCGCAATAAAGCAATAATACCGGTGACGTTCATGGCCCGCATCATGTGGTGGCTGGGGCGCCTTAGCCCAACCTTCCTGATGAACCTCACCCGTAAGGATTTCAAAAAGTGGCGCGACAAGGTTCGTGGCGCATCCGAGGGTAAACTACCTGCTGACCAGAAATAATATCGTCCTGGGGGTTAAGCGGCGAGGTAGCGCAATCAAACATGCCACGTCGGTGGTTTCGGATACTATGCCTGTCGGTCAGGCACACTCGATTGCAATGGATGACACATGCTACGACCCCCTGAAGCCACCCTGCCAGGTGCGGGTCTGGGTGCGTAATCGTTTACCGCTAACGGCTATGCGAGTACCTCTGCTTCGCATGCCTCAC
>JAMOVV010000091.1 GCA_027067385.1 Desulfarculaceae bacterium | reverse complement strand
GGCGATGACGGCTGTTATAATGGCTGGATGCCAATACCTGGATGGCATGGCGCGAAGCGAATCTCGTAGCCCCCATTTCATAAATCTATTTTACTTCAAGATTGGCTTGGGGGAAACCCTTCAACCTTGTGAGGGGGTATAAAAATGGCTCTTAGTGATCCTCATCCGCCGTTTTCGGCGGACACCTCCGCAGAATCGGCGAAGCTCAACGCCAAGCTGACGGCCCTGTTCGATGCGCTGGGCGATAACACCTACCCGTCCGGCGTAAACGTCACCACCGATGAATCCTTCACCGACCATGTCCGCAACCTCGACACAGAGCTGGCCAGCATTGCCGGCCACGCTTCTCATTTGGGATACAGGGTCGGAATGGGGGTATCCCAAAAGGACAATGACGAGTTCTATGTGGGCTCTGGCGGTCTGGAGATCGGCGGAAACATCTACACCGTTGCGTCACAAATCACCAAGGCCGTGAGCACCAGCGAGGGAACGGACCACACAGAATATGTCTATATCGACCCTCCGGCCAGCGGCAATGCCCTGAGCGCCGATGACGTCGAATATAGCACCACGGCGCCTGTGTTCAGCGACAGCCTGCAAGGCTACTACCACCCCACCAATACCGACTGGCGATGCATTGGGACGCTGACCTTTGATGCCTCTAATGCGCTGACGGGTGCGGCCACCTATCCGGCATCGGAGTGTTCCCCGCGCCCGCGGGGATGAACCGAATCATCGGACGCCCCGGGTGACTCCAACGTCCCCGGTGGAACCGCCGCCTTACGCCCTGACTGGAAGGGCTCCGCGATTTTGCCTGCGGCAACGGCGGGTACGGTCCCATGCGCCCGATGAGTAAATTATTAGGTTAAACCGCTAAAAAGTCAAGATCGACCGACCGACCAGGGGACAGGATCAGACTGGCAAGTACAAGATTGATGCCCGCTTTAAAAAGCTGGACATCTGCAGGCGAATAGAACTAGTCGCACAGTATAAGAATAGGATTGACAGTGTTCCCCGCGCCCGTGGGGATGAACCGGCTTAGGATATGATGCTGGCATAACGGAGGCGAGCTGATGGCGATATTAAAAATATTGCTGGTGGCGGCGGCTGGGCTGGTTGCGGCGATAGCCGTGGCGGCCGGCGGCGGCTGGGGCTGGCCGGCGGCCGCCGGGGTGGTGGCCACCCTAGCAATAATGTCCGGGGGGCGAAAATAGATGGGCTGGGCAGGGGATCACCTCGGCGAGGGCCAATGCGAACGCATCGCCATGGAGGGTTCCCCGCGACCGCGGGGATGAACCGCTCAGGGTGCGGCCGGCCACGTAGTGGCCCCGGGGTTCCCCGCGACCGCGGGGATGAACCGCATCAGTACGCAAATCGTCAAGGTGCGGAGAAGGCCCCTAATTATGGCTCCCGGCAAATCAGGGCACCCCTGGTTGGTGGGCCAAACTTGACTTTTTGGAGATACGACTAGATAATTTTAGATACACAGAGCGTGCGTGCGATCCCGGTGGGGGGACTCGTTAGGACGCGCGCTTGAGCCCCTGGCGCCCACATCCGCCTGGGGCTCCCCCACTTTTGGCCCCCAACACACCCCGCCCCCTTGACTGCCGGGCCATCGCCCCATATTCTTTTACCAGGTGAAACGCTGAGCCTCGGTGGGGAGATCTGGGAAGCGTTCACCGGTTGCTGGTGCCCACCCGCTGGCAGCCTTTTTTATGGCTCCCGGTAAATCAGGTCGCTCCTGGTTAGCCGGCCAGATTTGACTTTTGGGAGGATCGAACCGTCCTTGCAAATACTGCCTGGGTGCATTGTCGAGGCCCGGTGGGGGGCATCCAAAGGCAAGCGCCCGACCGCACGCCCACCGCGTGCGGTTGCTTTTTCTTCTCACAACCGTAAAACTAAATCGTGAGCCCGGTTGGAGCCCCCCGTTAACCGGGAAGCACTTGCGTCGGGATGGGAGCTGTCCCGGGCGCTACCCTTTTCATGGCTGCCTCCGGTACAGGAGCAGCCCTTTTTGTTGCCGGTACCAATCGGTGGGGTGAACCGAAAGGGCCTGCCAGGCGCCACGATCCAGGTCGGCCAAGTGTTACCCGCGCCCGCGGGGATGAACCGACGGCCACGGTCCGTCTGTCGCCGGGGTGTGCCGTGGGGCGTCAATGGCCCAACCGGGATGCGGGGCGGCCCGGGCAAAAAAAGAGCGGCCCCGGGGCCGCTCCCATGCATGGCGTTTGTGGCGGAGAGGGTGGGATTCGAACCCACGTGACGCCGCAAAGCGCCAACCCGATTTCGAGTCGGGCCCGTTACGACCGGACTTCGGTACCTCTCCACGCGGTCATCTACTATACCCGAAAACAGCGCGCCTATCTTCTGGCGGCGAAAAATTTTTTCAAGACGTCCGCCGCCTCGCCGGCCCTGAGCCCACCGGCCACCCGGGGCCGGTGGTTGAGCGTCGGGACCCCGGCCAGGTCGATCACCGAACCATAGGCCCCGGCCTTGGGATCGGCGGCGGCAAAAACCACCCGCTCCACCCGGGCCCACACCAGGGCCCCGGCGCACATGGGGCAGGGCTCCAGGCTGACGTAGAGGGTGGACCCCACCAGGCGGTAGTTGCCGGTGGCCGCCGCGGCGCGGCGCAGGCAAAGTATCTCGGCGTGGGCGGTGGGGTCGCAGTCGGTGATGGTGCGGTTGTGCTCGGCGGCCAGCACCCGGCCGCCCGCGTCCACCAGCACGGCCCCCACCGGCACCTCGCCGGCGGCCGCCGCCTGCCGGGCCAGCTCCAGGGCCCGGGCCATGGGCAACTCATCGGCCGGGCTGAAGTCGGAGCGGTCCTCCACGGTGGTCACCACCGCTCACCCCCCGGCCAGGTCGCCCGGCCGCACCCCGGCCGGGTAGGGCCGGCCGTCGAGGGTCACCACCCCCTGGTCGGTGAGCCCCAGACGGCCCTGGGCGATGAGCCGCAGGGTGGCCGGCAAGACCACCCAGTCGCCGGCCTCCTTGAGCCGCTCCTGGTGCTCGTCGGCCACCCGGCGCAGGGCCGCCGGATCGGCCTTGAGCTGATCCAGCGGGGCCGGCAGCTCTACCGGCAGAGGGTCGCTAACCATGAGCAGGGGGCCGGAGTCCACCCCCTGGTCGATCCATAGGGTGGAGGAACGCAGCTCGCGCAACCCGGCGACGATGGCGTCATAAACCGCGTCGTCACCCACAAAGCTGCGCGTCCCGTCCGGGCCGGTGAGGGAGAGATCGGCCGGGTGCACGTTCACCCCGCGCTCCAGGGTGAGGAAGCTCATGTAGCCGCCCAGGGCGATGACGTCTATCTCAAAGGCCCGCACCAGGGTGGCGGCCACCTGGTCGTACTCCCGCCGGGCGGCCAGGCCCTGGCTGCTTTGCACGCTACGCTTGACCCCCTTGAGCTGGTGAAAGCGGCGGGTGTCATAGGCGAAATAGGGCAGGCCGTGGCGCCAGGCGATCTCCTGGCCCCGGCAGCGGCCGTCGGCCCGGTCGCTGAAGATGAAACACACCTCGAAACCAGGGTCGTGCAGCTCCAGCAGCTTGGTTATGTTGCTGCCGCTGCCGCTCATGAAGGCGGCCACCCGCAGGGGACGGCCGGCCGCGGCCGGGTCGAAGATCAGCCGGTGCCCGGGCATGACCGCCTACTTCCCCAGCAACTTGAAGGAGTCCATGAAACGGCTCACCACGGCTGGCCTGGGATTGCGCTGGGCCACCATCAATTCGTAACAACGGTTGCCCACCAGGTACATGCGCAGATTCAGGGTCACCCCGTTGGTCAGGCGGTGCACTACGTCCAGACCCTCGTGGGGCCCCAGGGATATGCCCGAACGCGACACCGGCTCTGAGCGCACCCGGCGCAGGCGGGCGTCGGCTATGACGCCCAATATATGGGCCGGGCCGCCGGATTGCAGCAGGTCATCAGGCAGGTCGCAATACGACACCCTGAACACGCAGCCGTCGCCCTTCATGATGTATTCCTTGCGCGCCAACACGCCGTAGGCGTTGGCCGAGGTCTTGAGCTCAAACCGGCGGGTTTTGACCACCGGGGTTCCCGGGGCCATTACGCTAAAGCCGCCGTCGGAGCAGGTCACCTGGTGCCAAGCCGGTGGCTGGGCCATGACCGGTAGGGCCACCAGGAGAATCGCCAGCCCCAGCAAGCCCAGGAGCTCTCCCTTGGTCCATCTGCTCATGCGCCGCCTCCTTATATAATGAATGGCCGTAGGTGAAGATGGCCCTGAGTCTAACACATGGCCCGGCCGCATCACCAGGGTTCAACCCGTCGCCGGCTTGACAGGCCGGCTGCGCCCACCTAAAATTTTGCGCGAATCCCCCCAAAGGCGGTGGCCGTGAGCATAGACCAGACCGACAAACGAATTATTAAGCGTCTCCAGGGAGACCTGCCCCTGGTGCCCCGGCCCTTTGCCGCGGTGGCCCGGGAGCTGGGCATACAGGAGCAGGAGGTCATCGACCGGGTGGCGGACCTGGCCGCCTCCGGGGTGATGCGGCGTTTCGGGGCCACCCTGCGCCACCAGCAGTCCGGCTTCGCGGCCAACGTGATGGTGGCCTGGCGGGTGCCGCCGGCCGACATCGACCGGGTGGGCCAGGCCCTGGCCGCCTATCGCCAGGTGAGCCACTGCTACCACCGCCAGGCCGACCCGCGCTTCCCCTACAACCTCTACTCCATGGTCCACGGCAAGAGCCGCGACGAGTGCCGCCAGGTGGTGGCCGACATGGCCGCCGAGGTGGGGATCGACGACTACGAGCTGCTGTTTTCCGAGCAAGAGCTGAAAAAAACCTCCATGAGCTATTTTTAGACCCGGCCCGGGACCCGGCCCGGTCGCACCCCGCTAACCAAATGTCAGGAGAATTGTCCATGGCTGGCGCACGCTCCCAGCAACTGATGCAACGGGCGGTGAAGGTTATTCCCGGTGGAGTCAACAGCCCGGTGCGCGCCATGGGCGCGGTGGGCTCCGACCCCCCGGTGATCGCCGCCGGCCAGGGCTGCTACCTCATCGACGTGGACGGCAACCGCTATATCGATTACGTCGGCTCCTGGGGTCCGCTCATCGCCGGCCACGCCCACCCGGCGGTGGTGGACGCGGTGTCCGCCGCCGCGGTCAAGGGCACCAGCTTTGGCGCCCCCACCGAGGCCGAGGTGCTCCTGGCCGAGCAGGTCTGCTCCCTGGTGCCCTCCATCGAAATGCTGCGCCTGGTCTCCAGCGGCACCGAGGCCACCATGAGCGCCCTGCGACTGGCCCGGGGATACACCGGCCGCGAGCTCATCGTGAAATTCGACGGCTGCTACCACGGCCACTCCGACGGCCTGCTGGTGGCCGCCGGCAGCGGACTGGCCACCCTGGGCATCCCCGGCAGCCCCGGGGTGCCGGCGGCCATCGCCGAGCTCACCCTCAGCCTGCCCTACAACGACCTGGACACCCTGGCCAAGGCCTTTGAAACCCACGGCCAGCGCATCGCCTGCGTCATCGTCGAACCGGTGGCCGGCAACATGGGGGTGGTGGCCCCGGCCCAGGACTTCCTGCCCGGCCTGCGCCGCCTCTGCGACCAGTACGGCGCCCTGCTCATCTTCGACGAGGTGATCACCGGCTTTAGGGTGGCCCCGGGCGGAGCCCAAGAGCGCTACGGCGTAAACCCCGACCTCACCTGCCTCGGCAAGATCATCGGCGGCGGCCTGCCCCTGGGCGCCTACGGCGGACGCCGCGATATCATGCAGCGCATCGCCCCGGCCGGCGACGTCTACCAGGCCGGCACCCTCTCGGGCAACCCCCTGGCCACCGCCGCCGGGCTGGCCGTGCTGCGCCTGCTGGGCGAGCCGGGATTCTACGACCAACTGGAAGAGGCCGGCGACCGGCTCTACCAGGGCCTGGGAAGCCTGCTGGACCAAAAGGGCCTGCCCCACTTCGGCCACCGGGTGGGGGCCATGTTCACCTGGTTCTTCACCCAGGGACCGGTGAGCGACTACGCCACCGCCGCGGCCAGCGATACCGAGCTCTTCGCCCGCTGGCACCGGGCCATGCTCCAGCGCGGGGTATACCTGGCCCCCAGCCAGTTCGAGGCCACCATGGTCGGCGCGGCCCACGAACCGGCCGTGATCGACCAGACCCTCGATATCGCCGCCGCGGCCCTGGCCGAGCTCTGACCCGTGACCGCCTCCCCGCCGGTCAAAGTAACCGGCGCCGTGATAACCAAAAGCCGACAAGCACCACCCGCGGCCGTATTGTGGCTTGTGCCCCGGGGGCCGGCCGACCTAAAATAGAGCCCAGTGAACGCTTGGCCCCCCTGGGGTCCAACCACCAGGCCGCCCCCCGCCGGGACGCGGCCGTGAGAGGCTGATATGCGTATCCCCAAACTGCTCGCCACCCTGCTTACCGCCGCGGCCCTGCTGGCCACGGCCGCCACGGTACCCGCTCAGGTCAAACAGGCCACCCCGCGACAAATCGCCGCTAAGTCCTTCCCCTCGGTGGCCCTGCTCATCATGATGGACCGCAAGGGCAAACCGGTGTCCATCGGCTCCGGCTTCGTGGTGCTGCCCGGCGTCCTGGCCACCAACTACCACGTCATCCAAGGCGCCGCGGCCGGTAAACTCAAGTTCGTCGGCGAAGAACGCGAATACGCCATCCTCGGCGCCGTGGGCCTGGACGTGTGGGCCGACGTGGCCCTGGTCAAAATCAAGGACCACACCCACCCACCCCTGCCCATCGCTCTCAGCAGCCGGGTGGCCGTGGGCGACCGCGTGTTTGTCATCGGTAACCCCAAGGGACTGGTGGGCACCTTCAGCGAAGGACTCATCAGCGCCATCCGCCGCGCCAAGAACCACAAAGACTACATGTTCCAAATGTCCGCCCCCATCTCCAAGGGCTCCAGCGGCGGACCGGTGGTCAACGCCGACGGCGAGGTGGTGGCCCTGAGCCGCTCCATCCTCATGACCGGCCAAAACCTCAACTTCGCCGTGCCCTCGGCCTACGTCGTACGACTGCTCAACAACATGACCGCACCCCGGCCACTCTCCAGCGTGCCGGTGGTCTCCCGACGGGCCGGACGGCGATCCTCTACTCGCGGCGCCGCACCTAAACCCGAACTGCTCATGGGACCCAGCATCCAAGGTATACGCCTCACCAGCTTCCTCTGGTCCACCAGCGGCTTCAACCGCTTCTCCTTCTCCATTAAAAATAACCGCCCAAAACCCCTGACCCTGGTCCACCTGCACGCGGTGCACTACGACGCCAAGGGCGACGTGATCGATAACTACCGCTGGAACTACAAGGGAGAAATACTGCCGGGTATGGCCGTGCGCACCGAACGTAGCGTGAAAAGCGACTTGTTGCACCTAACCAGTAAAATACTCGTAAAAGTAGTAAGCGCCCGAGAACGTTAACCGAAAACCCCCAACCCCACCCCGCAGCTCAAATGGCGCGCCCCCGCGGCCTCGCCCCGGGGATCAGCCCTTGTGGCGCGCATGGCCCTGGCAGGGAAACCTACCGGTTTTTATGCAGTTTCCTGGGGATGGGGCCATAAAATCCCACCAAAAATATATTGACTTAACCCCCGCGCCCGTGTTAGCACAATGCGACAACTGTCACAAGCTAGCCCCGGGGCCGCTGATAGGCGGTCGTAGCGAGAGGCCACCGCGAGGGGGGCACGGGTTAGCGGTCGTAGTTCGGGCGACCGTACAAAGGGCCGCAGATAGGCAGTCGCAACCGGGCCACAGGGGGCCACAGCAAGGGCCACAGCAAGGGCCACAGCAAGGGGCGTAGCAAGGGGGGGTACGGCAAGGGGGCGCAGCAACCGGGGTTACGGCAAGGGGGCGCAGCAAAAAGGTGTGGCGTTTGTGGCCGGTAGGCCGCGGGCCATGCCACCCCGCAGCACGCACCGGCGGCGCTCCGGCGGTTGTACAACGAGCCTGGGGGGCTCGAGGGTTTGGTCCCATGGGCCGCTTCATCAGTAAAGAAACCCGCGAGAGCCTAAAGGTAATCGCCCAGGTCAGCTCCATGGGTATCGCCATGGTCCTGGCCACGGTTTTCGGCTTGGTCGCCGGATACTTTTTTGACAAATGGCTGGGAACCGACCCCTGGGGCCTCATAGTGGGCCTGGTAATGGGCATAATAGCGGGCTACCGCAACATTTACATAATCCTCAAGAGAACCAAGAATCTGTGAACGCCCTGGCGCAAAATAACCAGTCCATCGAAACCCGCATGGTCCAAAGCCTGTGGCTCGGAGCCCTGGTGGCCTTCGGCGTACTGACCCTCTTGGCCATCATCTTCGCCCCCTGGAACCAGGTGCTCAGCGTCGTCGTCGGCGGACTGATCGCCATCGCCAACTTCAAACTCCTGCAAAGAACTATCCTGGGGGTGCTGCGGCCCGAAAAACCCGGCAGCCCCATGGCCAACATCCTCATAAAATACTACCTGAGGTTCATCGCCACCTGCGTGGTGCTCTTTGTGCTCATCCGCATGGAATGGGTAGAACCTCTGGGACTATTGGTGGGCCTCTCCTCGGTGATCGTATCGGTCATCGTGTGGGGGGTGCTACAGGCGTGCAAGACAGACAAGGAGGCCGTCTGATCCATGGAACATCCGCTTCTATACTTTACCCTGGCCCTGGAAAAGCTGGAACTCTGGGCCCTGGCCCACGACTACATCCACGTGGTCTACTCCACCTTCGTGGTGATCTTCTTGGTGGTGGTCTCAAAACTCGCGGTGCGATCCGTCAAAATGATCCCCACCGGCGGACAAAACTTCTTCGAAGTCCTTATCCAGGGCTTCGAAGACTTCATGGTCGACGTCATGGGTGAAGAAGGACGGCCCTACTTCCCCCTCGTCTTCACCCTCTTCATCTACATCCTGCTCATGAACTGGCTCGGCCTCATCCCCGGCTTCCTCTCCTCCACCGCCAATATCAATACCCCGCTGTCCATGGCCCTGTGCGTGTTCGTCGCTACCCACATCGTGGGCGTCAAACAACACGGCCTGAAATACTTCAAACACTTCACCGGACCACTGCCCGCCCTGGCCCCCCTGATGATACCCATCGAAATCATCGGACACCTGGCCCGGGTGCTCAGCCTCACCCTGCGTCTGTTCGGTAACATCATGGGTGAGGACCTGGTCCTGGCTATCCTCATGCTCCTGGCCGGCGCCTACTTCGCGCCGCTGCCCATGTACTTCCTGGCCATCTTCACCAGCTTTGTGCAGGCCT
>JAMOVV010000090.1 GCA_027067385.1 Desulfarculaceae bacterium | reverse complement strand
CTTCCTGGCCAACCTGGCGGCCGGCGAGGTGGTGGGGGAGGTGGGCACCAGTGCGCTCACCGCCGGTCGCTTGGCCCGGCTGGTGGAAGACTACGGCGCGTCATCGGCCGGGGAGGGCTAGTAGCTTGTCTGTCTTTTTGATAACCGGCGGGGCCGGCTTCATTGGATCTCACCTGGCCCGGGCGCTCACCGCGCGCGGCGACGACGTGGTGGTGCTCGACAATCTCTCCACCGGCCGCCGGGAAAACCTGCGGCCGGCCGAGGCGGGTCCCGGCCGTCTCAAGTTTATCGCAGGCGACATGCGCGACGCCGATGTCTGCGCCCGGGCCATGGAAGGGGTGGATTACGTCTTGCACCAGGCGGCCCGGGCCAACGTGCAGCGGTCCATTGAAAACCCCTTGCTCACCAACCAGGTGAACGTGGAGGGCGGGCTCAACGTGCTCAACGCCGCCCGCCAGGCTGGGGTCAAGCGGCTGGTCAACGCCGGCTCTTCCTCGGTCTACGGCGACCGCGAGCCGGTGGACGCGCCCAAGGTGGAGTCCATGGACCCCCTGCCGCGCAGCCCGTACGCGGCCAGCAAGCTGGCCCTGGAAGACTACTGCAAGGTCTTCACCCACGTCTACGGCATGGAGACGGTGACCCTGCGCTACTTCAACGTCTTTGGCCCCCGCCAGGACCCCGAGTCGCAGTACGCGGCGGTGATCCCCCGTTTCCTGTTCTCCCTCCTGGCCGGTGAGCCGCCGGTGATCTTTGGCGACGGCCGCCAGGCCCGCGACTTCACCTACATCGACAACGTGGTGGCCGCCAACCTGGCCGCCATCGAGGCGCCCGGAGCCGCGGGCGAGACCATCAACGTGGCTGGGGGCAAGTCCCACGACTTGTTGGAGCTGCTGGCCATCTTGCAACAGCACACCGGCCGCAACGATATCCAGCCCCGCTTCGCCCCGGCCCGCGCCGGTGACGTGCGCTATTCCCTGGCCGACCTGACCAAGGCCAAGCGCCTCCTGGGTTATGAAGTGACGGTGGACTTTGCCGAAGGCCTGGCCCGGGTGGTCAAGCTGGCCATGGAGGGGGAATACCTGGCCCGATGAACCGAGCGCTGACCAGTGATGCGGCCGGCCGGGAAAAGAGCGCCTGGGCGGCCGGTCTGTTCAGGGCCGCTCGGGTGTGCCTGCTCACCCTGCTTGTGGTGGTGAGCTTCGAGTACATCACCGCGCTACGCGAGGCACTGTTGCTTTTGGGCGCGGCCCTGCTGATCGCCTCGCTGGTGCTGGGCGGCCAACGGCGCTTCCGGGCCACGGCCCTGTTTTGGCCCCTGGTCGCCTACCTGGTGGTCGCCGTGATCAGCGTTTTTACCTCGGTTTCGCCGCTGTACAGTCTCAGCGAAGTCCGCGGGGTGTTGCTCAAGGGTATTTTCGCCTATTACGTAATGCTGCATCTGGTGGGCGCGCGGGAGCATATTCGCCAGGCCTGGAGCGCCCTACTGGTAGGGGCGGCCCTGATGTCGCTAAGCGGGTTGGCCATGATGCTGTTGGGCGAGGTGTCTTCGGCCGACGGGGTGGACCGAGCCGGCTCCCTGGCCGGGGGCTACCAGTACTTCGCCACCTACCTGGTCCTGGTCTGGCCTTTGGTCCTGCTGGCCCCCTGGTTGTACCGGGAGCGCTGGTTGCGCTGGCTGGCCGCCGGGCTCGTCCCCCTGACCGTGGCGGCGGCCTACGTCACCCAGACCCGGGGGGCCTGGCTGGCCCTGTGCGTGGAGACGGCGCTACTGCTGGTGGTGATGAGCCGGCGGCGCTGGCTGGCCGCCGGGGTGGGGGTGGCCCTGTGCGCCGCGGTGGTGGCCGCGGTGCTGTGGCTGCCGCAGCTCAGCCACGGTGAGAAGTGGAGCCAGCTCTGGCGCTCGCCGTCCCGGGTGCAGGGCAGCGCCGGCGACTTGGTGCAGGTGTGGTCGCACGCCTGGCGGGAGATAAAGCGCCACCCCTTTGTGGGCATCGGCTACGGTCGCGAGACCTTCACCGATGCCTATCCCGAGTTTCGCCGGAGCCACCAGCCGCTGTTGTGGCACACCCACAACGTGTTCGTGGAAAACGCCCTGCACCTGGGGGTGCAGGGATTGGTGGCCCTGCTGGTCCTGCTGGCCGTGTTGGCGGTGAAGCTGTGGCCCCGTTCGCCGCCGCGGCCCGGCCGGGTGGAGGAATTGATCGCCGCGGTGGGCGTGGCCACCCTGGTGGGGTTTTGCGTACGCAATCTCACCGACAGCCTGTTCGTGGACAGCCCGGCGCTGTTGTTTTGGATGATCATGGGCCTGGCCTGCAGCCGGGAGTACTTGCCCGACGCCGGCCGGTCACGTTAGAGTAACTTTTTTTAGAGCGGACCCGGT
>JAMOVV010000089.1 GCA_027067385.1 Desulfarculaceae bacterium | reverse complement strand
TCCTGCATTTTCCACTCCCGCAAACGCGGTTAAAACCGCCCGGAGTCGCCGGGACGGCTGGTGTTGATGGCCACAAAGACTAAATTTTTAAGCTATCCCAGCCCCCCCCAAGTGTCAACCCTGCCCCCCGGCCCGGTGGTGCTTGGCCGGCGGCGGCGCCATGGCTATGTACTTTGAGGCCGCAAGACGGTTATACTGGATCGGAGGCAGGCCAGGGCCGGTTCGGTTGCCGCCCGGCGGTTGGTCCGCTCGGCACCCCAGCGAGTGATATTACATGTCAGACCCCGAACATAGCCCGGAGCCGCAGCCGTCCTCGCCGTCCCGGACCCTGGATTATATCACCGCCCTGGACGAGCGCTTCTCCGGGCCTGGCACCATCTTGGTGGTGGACGACAGCGCCACCGCCCGGCGCAACGTTATCGACGCCCTGGCCACCCAGGGCCACCACACCTACGAGGCCGAACACGGCCGGCGGGCCCTGGACCTGTTGGGTCGCCACCGCAACATCGAGTTGGTCATCAGCGACCTGGAGATGCCCTTGCTCGACGGCCTGGGCTTGATCAAGGCCCTGGCCGCCAGCCCCGAGTTCAGCCGGCTGCCGGTGATCATGGTGAGCTCGGTCTCGGAGATGGAGAGGGTGATCCAGTGCCTGGAGGCCGGGGCCACTGACTTCATCCGCAAGCCCTTTCACTCGGCCCACCTCCTGGTGCGGGTGCGCAACACCCTCACCCTCACCCGCACCCTACGCAGCTTGTCGGACCTGGCCCACCGCGACCCGCTCACCGGGGTCTTCAACCTACGGGTCTTCGTGGAGATGCTGCAACGGGACCTGGCCGCCAGCGGCCGCCGCTCGCAACCCCTGGCGGTGATCATGGCCGACCTGGATCATTTCAAGGGCGTAAACGACACCTACGGCCACCAGGTGGGTGACGAAGTGCTCATCCAGTTCGCCCGCCGGGCCGGGGACCAGATGCGCGCCGGCGACCTGCTGGCCCGCTACGGTGGCGAGGAGTTCGCCATCAGCGCGCCGGACACCGACCTGGACGGCGCACTCCAGTTGGCCGAGCGGGTACGCGCGGCCATGGACCAGCCGGTGAGCACCTCCAAGGGCATGGTGCATACCACCGTGAGCCTGGGGGTGGCGGTCCGCGACCCGGACGGGGACGAGACCGCCAGCCAACTCATCGAACGGGCCGACCAGGCCCTGTACCGGGCCAAGGAGGCGGGGCGCAACCGGGTGGTGGCCAGCGATCCTTCGGCGCGCTAGCTGATACCGGAACCTTTAAGCCGGTAGCCCGTCTCGGTTATCAGTATCCCAGCTTGTCCAGGTCTTTGACCAGGCCGCGCACCGCGTCGGCGCTGTGGTCCAGGGCGGCCTTTTCTTCTGCGGTGAGATCGATCTCGATGATATCGACCACTCCGCCGGCTCCCAGCTTCACCGGCACCCCGATGTACAGGTCGTTGTAGCCGTACTGGCCCTGCAGGTATGCGGCGCAGGGCAGAATCTTCTTCTTGTCCTTCAAGATGGCGTCGGCCATCTGCACCGCGGCCGAGGCCGGGGCGTAGAAGGCGCTACCGGTCTTGAGCAGCCCCACGATCTCGGCCCCGCCGTTGGCGGTGCGCTCACACAGGGCCTGGATCTGGTCCGGGTCCATCAGCTCGGTGATGGGGATGCCGGCCACGGTGGAAAAGCGCGGCAGGGGCACCATGGTGTCGCCATGGCCGCCGAGCACAAAGGCGTGGGTGTTCTCCACCGATACGTCCAGGGCCTCGGCGATAAAGTAGCGGAAGCGGGCCGAGTCCAGCACCCCGGCCATGCCGATCACCCGGGCGCTGGGGAAGCCCGAGGCCTTGAGGGCCACGTGGCACATGGCGTCCAGGGGATTGCTGACGATGATGATCACCGCCTCCGGGCTGGCCGCGGCCGCGGCTCTCACCACGGTGTCCACGATGCCGGCGTTGGTCTTGATCAGGTCGTCGCGGCTCATGCCCGGCTTGCGGGCGATGCCGGCGGTGACGATGATGATGTCGCTGCCAGCGGTAGCCTCGTAGTCGTTGGCCCCGGCCACCGCCGCGTCGTGGCTCTCGATGGGCCGGGCCTCGCTCAGGTCCAGCCCCTTGCCCTGGGGCAGCCCTTCGACCACGTCCACCAGGACCACGTCGGCTAGTTCCTTTTCCGCCGCGCGCTGGGCACAGGTGGCCCCTACGTTACCCGCGCCGATCACGGTTATTTTTTGCCGCATGTCGTCTCCTTATGGTTGCGTTTAGTATTTTCTTTGGGTGAGGGCTTTTTTGATACCGGCGATGGCCTGGGTGGGGTTGAGGTTTTTGGGGCAGGCCTCGATGCAGTTCAAGATGGTATGGCAGCGCCAGGCACCGTGACGGTCGTC
>JAMOVV010000088.1 GCA_027067385.1 Desulfarculaceae bacterium | reverse complement strand
GAGGGGCTGGAGGCCGGCCAGGACGTCACCGTGCTGTTATTCCCGTTGGAGAACATCGATGAAGCGGACCGTCTACCTGGAGATGCAACCGCTTGACCAGGCCCGCCGGGCCTTTTTGTCGAGCTTTGACTGGCCGACCCTGGTCGGGGTGGAAGAGCTGCCCACCGCCGAGGCCCTGGGACGGGTCACGGCCGAGCCGGTCTTTGCCCGCTGGTCCTCGCCGTCCTACCACGCCGCGGCCATGGACGGGGTGGCCCTGGCCGCCGCTGACACCTTTGGGGCCAGCGATGAAAGCCCCCTGCGCCTGGCCCTTGCAAGCCAGGCCTGGATGGTCAACACCGGCCACCGACTGCCTCCCGGCACCGATGCGGTGGTGATGATCGAGCAGGTGCACCAGGTCGACGACCAGACCATCGAGCTGCGCGCCCCGGCCTTTCCCTGGCAACATGTACGCAAGGTGGGCGAGGATATCGTGGCCGGCGAGCTGCTCCTGCCCCACCACCATCTCATCGAGGCCCCCGACGTCAGCGCCCTGCTCAACGCCGGGGTGAGGGACCTGCCGGTGTTGGCGCGGCCCAAGGTGGCCATCATCCCCACCGGTTCGGAGCTGGTGCACTGGTCGCAGGCGGGCCAGGACCCGCCGCCGGCCGGGCAGATACTGGAGACCAACTCGGTCTTTCTGGCCAGCCTGGTGCGCTCCGCCGGCGGCGAGCCCGTGGTGCTGCCGCCGTGTCCTGACCAGTTCGAGGCCATCTTGCAGGCGGTGCAGGCGGCCCTGGCCTCGGAGGCCCACATGGTCCTGCTCAACGCCGGCGCGTCCTCGGGCAGTAAGGACTACACCCTACACGTGATGCGCCGGGTGGGCGAGGTGCTGGTGCACGGGGTGACGGTGATGCCGGGCAAGCCGTCGCTGCTGGGCCGGGCGGCCGGCAAGCCGCTGGTGGGCACTCCCGGCTACGCGGTGTCGGCCTGGGTCTGCTTCGACCAGTTCATCCAGCCGGCCCTGTACCTGATGCAGGCCCAGGAGCCGCCGCAGCGCCAGACCATCGAGGTGACCCCGGCCCGGCGGCTGGCCTCCAAGCTGGGGCACGAGGAATTTTTGCGGGTGCACCTGGGACGGGTGGGCGACCAGGTGGTGGCCACTCCCCTGAAGCGGGGGGCCGGCACCATCACCTCGCTTTCGCGGGCCGACGGCCTGCTGCGCATCGGGATCGACAGCGACGGCATCGACGAAGGCGCCGTGGTCACCGCCGAGCTCCTGCGCCCCCGGGACGCGGTGGAACGCACCCTGGTGGTGGCCGGCAGCCACGACGTGACCCTGGACCTGCTGGCCGACCACATGAAACGGCGGGACCCCCGCCTGCGGGTGAGCTCCTCCCACGTGGGCTCCATGGCCGGCCTGGTGGCCATCGCCGCTGGACGCTGCCACCTGGGCGGCACCCACCTGCTGGACCCCGATACCGGCGAATACAACGTCAGCTACCTGCGCCGCTTCTTGCAGGGCCGGCCGGCCCGCCTGGTCACCCTGGCCCTGCGCCAACAGGGTTTCATGGTCAAGCCGGGCAATCCCCTGGGCATCAGCGATATCAGCGACCTGGCCGCCGGCGGGGTGCGCCTGGTCAACCGCCAGGCCGGCTCGGGCACCCGGGTGCTTTTGGACTACCACCTGGCCCAACAGGGGGTGGACCCCGACGCTATTGCCGGCTATGACCAGGAGGAGTACACTCACATGGCGGTGGCGGTGCAGGTGGCCGCCGGCGGGGCCGACGTGGGGATGGGCATCCTGGCCGCGGCCCGGGCCCTGGGGCTGGATTTCATCCCCGTGGCCACCGAGCGCTACGATTTGTGCATCCCCCTGGACCACTGGGAAGACCCCCGGGTGCGGGCCCTTTTGCAGACCCTGGAGTCCCCCGACTTCCGCCGGGCGGTGGCCGAGCTGGGCGGCTACGACGTGGCGCCCATGGGACAGGTGGCCTGGGAAGGCTAGGATGCGCCGAACCAGGGAACCGGGCGTGTGGCGACTTGAACCAACTGACTGACAACTTCGACCGTCATATAAACTACCTTCGTCTTTCGGTCACCGATCGCTGCAACTTGTCTTGCGTCTACTGCACCGGCCGCGACTGCGTGCCCCACCTTACCCACCGCGACGTGCTCACCTACGAGGAGCTGCTGCGGATAAGCCGGGCCGCCCTGGAGCTGGGCATCACCAAGGTGCGCATCACCGGCGGCGAGCCCCTGGTGCGCCACGGTCTGGTGGATTTTTTAAGCGCCCTCACCGCCCTGCCGCAAAAGCCCTACGTCCCGCTCACCACCAACGGGGTGCGCCTGGCCGAGTTGGCCGAGCCCCTGTATAAAGCCGGGGTGCGCGGCCTCAACGTGAGCCTGGATACCCTGCGTCCCG